>JBJDZF010000293.1:0-2872 GCA_051867855.1 Eubacteriales bacterium | reverse complement strand
ATACCTTAAAGCACTTTTTTGACGGATTTTATAAAAATAAAAAGCGAGGGGAAAAGACGCATTTCGGTCGCACTTTTCCCCAAAAAGAATAATGATTTAAGATATGAGCACGGACAGATCCGCGCAAAAGCTCGATGAATCACGCAATTGCGTCGGTTATACGCTTTGCGCACTTTTCCGCGTTGAAACAGAACACGACGATCATATAAACCGTGACGCACACGGCAAGCACCGCCGTAAAGATAACAGTCGGTGTATTCCAGATCTCTCCGCTTCCGAGTGCAGGAACGATCCCACCGCAAAAATTAAATGTGGCGTGCAGTATTATCCCCGTCCAGATGTTTCCCGTGAGCAGAAGAACTGTAGCGCACATCGAGCCGATCAGAAACGAATAGCCGACCTGCATGATCACTGGCACGATCGACGAACCCGCCAAAAGATTCACAAGATGAATGGCTCCGAAAACCGCCGATGATGCCACGACCGAGAAAAATATTTCCTTCCTGTTCGAATGCCTTTTCTGAAGGAACATCATGAATATGCAGCCCCTGAACGCCGTTTCCTCAAACACCCCGACGGCAAAGCACTGAAATGCGTACAAAGCCACCATATATGCGGGCGCGGAAACGACGGCTTCCCCGCGAATGTACGCAAGGATCGGAAAATTGTTGAGCACTACGAGAAAGCACGGCAGTGAGAGCAAAAATCCCTTTAACGCGCCGTCGGTATTGAATCTGAAAATGCTTCCGTACGAACAGTAAAAAGCAAGGAGCATACACACGGCAGCGCCGACCGAGCGCGTCGACGCGGAATATATCATCTCGCTGAGCGCACTTTCCCTGCCGTATCTCATATTGAGTATTTCGAGCACGACAAGAAGGACCGTAAACAGTGCAAAAAGAACGTACAGAATCGCCTTTTTTATTGAGCTTCCGTTTTTTTGAGCCATTTTGCCGACCTCATGCGTTTTCTTCAGCCGCGGAAGCGGCAGTATGCTTCTTTACATATCTGCGCTGAAAGACGAACAGGACCACGCCCCCCGCCACCATAATGACCGCAGTGAGCTGTGACGGGGTAAGAAAGCTTACCGCCGTGCTTCCCCTGTAATCGTCGCGCATATACTCAATAAGGAATCGCCATACTCCGTATGCCACCATGTAGATCGGCAGATTGTAGGTCTTTCCGCGCACGATCCGGAAAACGAAAAACGCGAACAGAAGCGCCAGGAAAATCGCCTCAAAGAGCTGTGTGGGCACTACCTTATATCCGAGGTAAACCATTTTTATACCATACCACGCATCGGTCCGTGCGCCGTAACAACAACCCGCCATGAGACACCCGATGCGCCCGAAAGCATGACCTATCACCACGCCGGATATCGCCGCGTCCGTCATACTGAAGAGATTTTTTTTATGCGCTCCGTCGCTGCAGACAAAGTGCCCGGCAATGAAATAAATCGCAAAAAAGCACGCCACTCCGCCGATAAGTCCGCCGTAGAATGTCGCACCCGTATCTGAAGTTATCTCAAATCTTCCGCGCTCACGTATATTGTAAAACGCCTGAAAAAGAACCGCAGAGCCGTAGCCGACGACGATCGATGCAACCGCGTCGAATATGCAGAGGTTCTGCACCTCTGCGCAAAGACCTATTTTATCCGCGAGCAAACGGAAAGATATTATCGCCGCCACCGCCCCCACAGAGAGAAAAATCACATAAAGGTCGATACCCGGCAATATGTCATAAGGGTACATTATTTATTCACCTCCTGCACTTCGCATTACGGAACGGTCCGTGATGCGAATCGCAAACCGGATTTTTACTTTGACGTTACCTTGGCACCGAAGGGCGCAATGGCAAGGCAGGAAATCTTGAACACCTGAATACCCACGGGTATTCCTATTATCGTTATCATGTAAACAAGAGCGAGAGCAATATACCCGAGGAACATTTCCCAGCCTACGAGTAAAAGCCAGATAACATTCGCCACGGGATGACTGCTGAAATCGAGAGCCACCTTTTTGCCGAAAGGTGCAAAGGATATTTTTGCAAATTTAAAGCACTGCTTGCCGAAGGGGATACCGACAATGGTTATGCAGAGCAGTAGCCCCACAAGCATCCACGCGAGCCATGTCAGAAGTCCGCCGACGATGACCCAGATTATATTGGCTATTGTATTGATTACCTTCATTTGACTGCCTCCTGATTTTTGACGGAAATAAAATTTCGGAATAAAGCCGTGCGGGATAAGAACGGCAACACACTCACCGACCGGTCCTCACTCCATGTCCGACCTCGTTTATTATAGCATATTATTTTCCGCATTACAATACAATGCTCGATTTTATTCATCAAATTACCGTCTAAACATTGAAATACGGAGAATATTATAGTATAATTGGTACGGATATAAAAATATAATTTGCACAGAGGCATTGAAATGAAATATAAAACAATACTCTTTGACGCCGACGGTACCTTGTTTGACTTTCACAGAAGCGAGGATGAGTCCCTACGGGAAACCCTGCTGTCCGTCGGAATAACCCCGGACGACAGTATCGTTTCCGCGTACAGCCACATAAACGACTCCCTTTGGAAGGCTCTCGAGCGCGGTGAAATAGAGAAAAAGGTACTTCTGTATCACCGATTTGAGCTTCTGTGCCTCAAATTCGGATACGATAAGGATGCGGTGCTTCTTGCGGACACCTATATGAACAGGCTTTCGACAAAGGGATATCTGATCGACGGTGCAAAAGAAATTTGCGAGAAGCTGTCGGGTAAGGTCGGAATGTACATCGTCACAAACGGTGTGGAGTTCATACAGCGCGGAAGATACGCAGTGAGCGGTATTGCAGATTACTTTGACGGAGTATTC
>JBJDZF010000292.1:0-2878 GCA_051867855.1 Eubacteriales bacterium | reverse complement strand
CTGACTTTCCTGATTGCGGCATCGTACGGTGAGCGCGACAGGTCTTAAGGCAGTGCAAAGCGTGGGATATCCCGTTACACGCGGTCAGGTGTGAACATCAGTCCGCGCTTTGCACCGAATTATTAAGAATCACTGCCTCTTTTTCTTGCTTTTTGCGGTGCTTGCCGCAGTTATTGCCGCAATGAACAGTACCGGTGCGATCAGAGCGGGGAGAGAGATCACTCCCGAACAGCCCTTTTTCTTTTCTGTTTCCTCGGCAGTTGTTTCGGAGGACGTTTCCGTCTGTTCGGATTCTTCTGGGGATCCCGATTCGGTCTCCTCAGTCTTAAGCTTCGGAATTATAGCCTGATCCAATATCTCTCCGCATATTGCACATTCGAGGTGCTTGCTTCCCATACGGCTCTCGGTTGCCGGACTGTCGATTATCCATTCCTCGCTCGGAGTATGCTCTGTCATATCGACATAATCCGAAATAAAACTGTTGCCGCAATGCTTGCAGGTCCTGGTCGTGAAGCCTCGCGAAGAGCAGGTGGGCGGTGTTGTTACACCTTCGCCCTCAAAGTCGTGTCCGTTGACATAACAGAAGAGCGATTCGGGAATCGAATACCTTCCGTCGTTGCTTATTATCCATCCTTCAAAATGCCCGTTCAGCTCGGACAGACTCGCAACACTCACGAACGCTTCGGAGCTGTTATCTCCGTACGTGACGGTGTATGAGCTTCCGGTGGTACCGGAAACGGGGGACAGTGAAGCGAGGGATGAATCATAATAACAGTCGGCAAGCGACAGTGCTTTGGGCTCGCTTGCGTATGTGAAGATCGCATTTTTGGAGTTGCCTTGGGTGATCGTACCGCTTACAAAGCAGTTTGTAAGAGTTGCGTTTCCGCTGACTTGACCGATAAGGCCTCCGCAGGTATCCGCCGTGACATTTACGCTTCCGTAGTTTGCGCAGTTTGTCATACTAACCGTCTGCCCGTTGTCCCAACCGAGAATACCTCCCGCGAAGCTTGAACTGCTTACGCTTCCCGCGAATACAACATTATTGAATGTTGCCGTAGAATCGGCATTGATCTGTGTCAGGATACCGCCTGCGTATTTTGCGCTGCTCACGGTAATATCCGCAAATACGTTTTCTATTGTCACGTTACCCTGTGCAGTCCCGAAGAGTCCCGCATAATTGCTTTTCGTTGAGATGATGGAATTTTCAATTTTGAGATCCTTGATCGTGGCATTTACCAGCTTATTGATAAAGCAGGCATATGTCATGTTGTTCTGGGGATTTCCTTCATAATAAAGCCCGGAGATCGTATGTCCCTGACCGTCGAAAATACCGTCAAATTCAAACATATATGTCAGTACATTGGTGGGGCGAAGCCCGGAAGAAGCATCCCAACCCGGATTGAGATCAATGTCCGCACAAAGGATCACACGTGCGTCCTTGTAGTTTGAAAAGGTCAGGCGCTTGGCTGCAAACGCCATGAGGTCTTCGGCGGTGTAAATCTGGTACAGCGTCGTTGAATCCTTGCCCCACTCCTGATTGATCTCATACACGGCACCTTCGATCGGTACGTACTCGATGTCGTAAACCGTTTCACAGACATCGCAGACCTTATGTCTCTTACCGCCCGTGTCTGCCGTGGGGAGAGGATCGTATATCCAATCGCCGGTACTTACGTGATCAGATTTCAGGAAGCCCTGTTCGGTATATGAGTAACCGCAGGTCGTGCAGGTATAATCGGTGTGATCATACTCGAGACAGGTGGCAGCGTGATATGTTGATGTAAAGGAATGCTCTGTCAAAAGGTCCTTTACCGTAAGAGGCATTATTTTATTTTCGTACACGGTCCAGCCGTAATAGCCGTTTCCGTCGGATCCAAACGCCGCGTTGTCGGGGAGCTTATTTGCCGCCTCGAGACGTGCAAGTACTTCGGCAGTCACGCCGGAATACGTAATATTGAGCTTCGAACACGCGATGCTTCCTTCCGAATCAAAATAGTTTATGCCCGTTTCGGCAAGCATATAGCAATCTTCGAGATCCTTCTGAGCCTCAGTGTACTCTTCGGATGACTTGTATTCGCTCAGAAATCCCGCCGTTGTGCCGCTTTCGGAGGTAAGTGTGGAAAGGCTTACGCATCTTGAAAACGCGATGCTTCCGTTACACAGCCCGAGAATGCCCGAAGCGTTGGCACCTGAATTTACATTTCCGTAGGAAACGCAGTCCTCAATTGTGAGTAATGCCGCATTTCTTCCGACCAGACCGCCGCAGAAATCCGCTGACGTGACGGTACCCTCAAAGGCGCAGCTGCGCAGGGAAGTGGACTTTGAAACATTACCGACGATCCCTCCTGCATATGAGCCGTCCGATGTGATATTTGCGGCGGAGAAGCAGTTTTCCAGAGTGAACTGCGTGCCGTTTAATGTGTCTCCGAGAATACCTCCGGCATTGTTTTTCAGGCAGATAACTTTTCCGTAGGATCTACAGTTAACTATTGTGTGTCCGGTACCATCAAAAGCGTTCCCGGCAAGAGCGCCGACGGAGCTCGCTCCCTTGACAGTGACAGTGCTTCCCACTTCAATGCCGTCAAGAGTTGATGTGCCCTTGAGCGTTGCAATGAATCCGCAGACATCCCCGCTCGAAATGAGAGCTGAATTGTCGATCTTCAGGTTTTTAACCGTACAGTCCGCACCGTTGCGTATAAAGCCGACATACGAACTGCCGGAAAAATACAGTCCGCTTATCGTATGTCCTTTTCCGTCGAGAACGCCTGAAAAAGTGAAGAACTGACTCCATTGATTTGTCGGCGCGGTAAGGGTCGAAGCGTCCCAATCGGGATTGAGGTCAATGTCATTCGTCAGAACGATGTATTTACCCTTATAG
>JBJDZF010000291.1:0-2885 GCA_051867855.1 Eubacteriales bacterium | reverse complement strand
TAGTTTTTTATTCATAACGGATCATGAAAGAGTCATACCGTCCGTCAGGTCTGCCCATGAGATCAGATTATCATCTTTGTATTCCTGTTGTGCACTGATCGCAATAATGTCACCTGCGTATATTGCCTCGGTAATTGCCGAAGGCGCTTCATAGTATTTTTTCATAATATTCCGGCCTCCTTCTTTACGCATAGCTTCCGTCAGCGTTGAATGTTACGGTTTTAAGATCCGAATAATAGGTCTCTCCGTCCTTTACCGCAAAGAATCGGTATTCGAAAGCGATATCGGTTTCGCTGTCAAGTCCCAGTGGAATTCCGGACACGGTAAATATTATAAAATGCGAACAGTATTTGTCAGAAGCGTTGATGGTTTCCCCCTGTGCCATTACCGAGGTATAAACCGTCTTTGAGGTTTTCGATGTGAGAGAGCCTGTCTGGGTTCCGACTGTCGGAGTTATCTCTATCCCGACCTCGTCGTATCCGAGAGTGTTAACAGCACCTATAAATCTTACGGCGAAAGCATCATTCTCCGCGTCAGCGTCCGTATCCTCATACTTTGTCTGCGTTCCCACGACGTATATATCATGAGCCACAGTCCCCTCCGTGAGTATACTGTTTATCTGCTCGGACGTAAGAGCGGCATTGTAAAAACGGACATCATCGAGAACTATACCGGTAGGATTGGAATTTGTCGCGGAAAGCAGATACATATTTCTCGTCGGTTCCGCCAACGCCCCGCCGAGTTTGACTGTTCTGACAAGCGTAAGCTCGCCGTCACCGCGGGAAATGTACATTTTCGCGGTAAAATCAGGGGAATCCACGCTGCCTGTGTTCGTCATTACAAGCGCAATATTGACATATCTTGAATTTATCTCGTCGACTTCAAGCTTCGCGGAATTTATCCATATGCCCGTGTTCGGTGCCGATGAGGTAGCCGTCATAGCCTGTACAGCGTCATTTGCCCCGACCTTTGCGTCCGCATAAAGCAATGCAAAGTTACGGGATGCGGTATCTCCGCTCAGGGTACGCATTTCAATGAGTGAATAATATGTAGCCGTTGTGGTGCTTGTCGTAGCTTCGACATTGTCAAGCTTTGCACGCAGGAAAAGGGTATACTCGTCGGTAACTATCGACGACACATCCTCTTTGGCACACCAGAGCCCCATCCCCGCATCCGTATTTGAAACCGTTCCGGTAACCGGATCATGGCTTACGGGAGTTGCGGCGGTTCTTTCTTTAAGGTCCGCCACTCCCTTGTCTGCTTTGTTTTTAAGGTAATTGTCGCCTTCAAAATCATAGTGTATTCTCAAATAATCATCCATGCTCTCACTGAATGAACCGGAGGGTATAATACTCACGATCTCACCGAGCGTCAGATCGGTATTATAGATACGGAAATCGTCCATCTCAACGCCCTCAACTCCGTCCATATCTCCGGTCGAAAGCAGGTGAAGATCCCTGTTTATGGGGGATACCGTCGATGCCGTAGATGAATCGGAAGCCTTGATGTATCCGAAATCATGTTCTTGCCAGCTGCTTGCATCGGACGGGAGTCCGCTTGAGTAATACAGCTTCAGCGAAAGAGCGGGGGTATCTCCCTCAGCAGCCGTATTGCTTACCACTATCGCGACGTTCATATACCTGTTTTCAAGGTACGACGCCTCATAAACAAAGCTGCTCAATGAAGGGGAATGTCCTGCGGCGGTACCCACATTACAGATCAGTCTTTCGTCCTTGTATATAAGGAATATCGGCCGGCATGTTGCACTGCCGAAGGCGCGGGTATCGACTATGCGGTATTCCTTGCCCGCCACCATACTGTCAAGCCTGAAGCGGACAAATATTGTATATTCCGCAGCCTTCCCGGCTGTGTTTGTCGATGCGTCGTAAATCCCGCCGGCAATAACGTCTGCAACGTATTCTTTGGCGCACTTCAGACCTGCCTTCCCCGAATTTTTAACCGTCCCCGCCGAAGAGTCATGGGATATACCGGCGGCAGCGGTGGCGACGAGGTTTCCGCCCGTCGCGTTCGGGGCTTTGTTGTCGAGGTAATCATCCCCCTCAAAATCGTAATGTACTACGAGGCTCTCGTCCGCGAGAGGATCAAAGGCTGCCGAATTTACGCCTGCCGAAAACACAGACGCAACAATGAGAATAGATAGTGCCAATGCTGTGATTTTCTTCATTATTTTCCTCCTTGAATTATTTTAGGTTTGTTTTTAAGGCTTCCTCTATGGCTTTTGCGGCTTCCGCACCCAGCTTTTCATACCCGGAAATATTCGGGTGAAGTCCGTCACTGAAATCGGACGCGTTCATTTCCGTGCTTGAAAATAAATACATATCATAAAATCCGATGTCAAGCTCCAGCGCAGTCTGCTTCTGATACGGTCTTATGTATTCTTCAAGATTGCTCTCCCATGAATTTCCCGTTCTGTAACACTTCGGGGCATTGAACATTATGATCCTGATACTGTTGTTCCGCGCCCTCAGATCCTTCACCATCTTTGTAAGATTCAGCTTAAAATCAGTTTTGAATTCCGTAAGATCATTGCGGAGAAGATCGTTTATCTCCTGCGAGCTTCCGCCGTCGTTCGTGCCCAGCATTATTATAACGATGTCCGTCTTGTCGGCTATCTCCATAAGATCGTCATAATACCCGCTCTTTTCTATGTATGACCTTTGGGTATATCCGCTGACGGCATAACTGCTCATTGTAGCTCCGCTTTTGCCGTAATTGACCACATCATAACCGTCTCCCAGTACCTTCTGAAGGACCGAAGGATATGAGTGCAACGCTTCATCGGATACCCCGATACCCTGCGTTATACTGTCGCCCACACAGACAACACGCGTAATATGCTTCTCTTCGCTTATATCAAAATCCTC
>JBJDZF010000290.1:0-2893 GCA_051867855.1 Eubacteriales bacterium | reverse complement strand
AACAGTAATATGACTCTCGGAGAGTGGCTCGACAAATGGATCGACGAGTATATGATCGGTACCATCAGAGAGAGTACGCTAGATAGTTATAAAACCTATATGGAAAGGTATATCAAGCCTGCTCTCGGAGAAAAGCAAGTGGCGTTCCTCACAACTGCCGAAATACAGAAATTTTATAATAATCTAAAAAAGAACGGCAGAATTATAAATCAGCACATCTACGGACAAGGGTTATCGGACGCCTCGGTAGTGCGGATACACTGTATGCTCCACGAAGCGATGGACATGGCGGTGAAAGAGCATCTCATATCCAAGAACCCGACAAACGGTACAACCGTGCCGAAGATCGTAAAGAAGGAGATGCAGGTGCTCACCGATGAACAGCTCGCAACCTTTATGAAACTGATCGATTCCGAGGAGCATTGGCGCGACTTCTTCTACACCGAGCTGACAACAGGGCTTCGGCGAGGAGAAATATGCGGCCTAAAGTGGACGGATTTTGATGAGGTCGAAGGCAAACTGAATATCAACCGCAGTATCGACTTACGCAACGGTGTGATAGTCGAAGGCGAAACCAAAACAGGTCAGGGCAAGCGAAGCTTCTATCTACCGGTCAGCACGGCCAATGTGCTAAGAGAACGAAAGAAGAATGCAAAAGGCGAATGGATATTCACCGATCCGCTAAACCCCGAACTTCCCGTAGCACCACCGGCGGCGTATAGAAAAATGAAACTCCTGCTCAAAAAAGCAGGGCTTCCCAATATACGCTTCCATGATCTACGGCATACCTTCGCTACCCATGCTCTCACAAGCGGAGTGGATGCCAAAACGCTGTCGGGAATCCTTGGACATACCAATGCAAGTTTCACGCTCGACACCTACACCCATGTCACAACCGATATGCAACAGAGAGCCTCGAATATCGTCGGCGGCTTTATGAGCGATATATTTGGAGAGGAGTTGAAATCATGAGCAAAAGAAGAAAGCAAGGCGAAGGCACCTTGCGTAAACGAGCAGACGGTCGATGGGAAGCACGTGTCGTCATCGGCTACGATGAAAAAGGACTTCCCATCACCAAAAATGTAACTGCTATGGAAAAAGGCAAATGCCTTGAAAAGTTAGAGCAGTTAAAAGAACAATGCGGTGTGCAGCTAACCGGCAAGGTCAAAGCTGAAATGGCATTCGGCGATTGGATGGACTTTTGGTATCAGCAATATGAAAAACAGCGGATACGACCGACAACGCAGTCGGCATATGAAACCAAGATATACCTTCACATTATCCCTACGCTTGGTAAAATACCGCTGAATAAAATAACCCAAAACGACTTACAGCAATTCTATAATAAGCTAAAGGTAAGCGGCAGACTGATACACACCGACAAATACGGCGATGGTCTGTCGGATGCCTTCGTCCGAGCGTGTCACGCTATGTGCCGAAAAGGATTGGAAAAGGCAGTGCAAGACGGACTGATACGAGTAAATTCTGCGATTGGTTGCAAATTGCCTCCCAGGAAAGCAAGGGAGATGCAGGTGCTGACAAAAGAAGAAATGCAGAGGTTTATGATACAAGCCAAAGCAGACGGATACTTCGAACTGTTCCTCCTCGAACTCAGCACGGGGATGCGCCGAGGTGAGATTGCAGCTCTGCAATGGACAGACCTTAATATGCAGACGGGTGAACTTCACATCTGCAGACAGGCGACAACGGTACACGGGAACATTCAAATAACCACACCGAAAACCAAGTCCTCCATCCGCACGGTTATCCTTCCGCCGGAAATTGTAAAAATCCTTGAGGAATACAAGAAAAGGATTAACTCACGGTGGATGTTCCCGTCACCCGTAAAAGAGGATGCGCCTCGGCATCCGTCCTCGATACGAAAAATACTGGAAAGAACCTTGGAGAGAGCTGAATGTAAACACGTCCGCTTCCACGATCTCAGGCACACCTTCGCCACCACCGCCCTTGCAAACGGTATGGATGTAAAAACGCTATCAGCGATAATAGGTCACATTTCTTCAGAAACGACCTTGAATATATACACCCATATAACCGACAATATGCAACGCAGTGCAGCCAACAAGATAGAGCAAGGCTTCGGGCGAAATGAGGGCAATTTGAGCGAGGTAAAGGAAACACCCGACCAAACGGTAAAAACGCCACACACGGCGAAATTCGAGCCGAAACAACCCAAAATACGACGCCCCGGTACTGGATGTATCACGGAGATCAACGACCACCTATTTGAAGGTCGGTACTCACCGAAAAATGCTTACGGAAAGCGCACACCGAAAAATATATACGCAAAGACAAGGGAAGAATGTGAAGAAAAGCTCGCCGATCTGATCACGCAAATGAATGCCGAAATCGCCGCCGAGAAAGAACGGCTCAAATCGGGACAGACGGCGTAAGGCAGATACAATACCGCCACGGAGAAATCTGTGGCGGTTGCTCATTTAACTGTCAAAATTTGAGTCGCAGTAATCAAAGAAAAAGCATAAAAATCCTCCGGAACTGCACGGCTCCGGAGGAAAAGTGGTCGGGATGACAGGATTCGAACCTGCGAAATCTCTCGCTCCCAAAGCGAGCGCGATACCAAACTTCGCCACATCCCGATATTCAATTTTTGGGGTGTTTTTAACGTCTGTGGGATACTATGTGGTCGTTGCCACTTTTGGCGGTTTTTTCGGAAATCCCACAAGCCGAAAATCCGCAGTGTTAAAGGGGTTCTTGAGGTTTTAGGAAAAAGTCCTGAATGAATCAGGTCGGTCTCCCAAATGTCGCGCGCTACCAACTGCGCTATACCCCGATAGTTATTTAATTGTGGTCGTGTAAGTGGTCAAATCTATGGTCAAACACATTTTTGACCGCTATTTTTTGTTTTCCGAAC
>JBJDZF010000289.1:0-2895 GCA_051867855.1 Eubacteriales bacterium | reverse complement strand
CTCATGGCGCCGCTTTCGGCAACCTCGGGACTTGACCATTTGGTAAGGTAGCAGACGAGACCTGTATCGTAGAAATATACCTTGGGCGTCTTAATGGTACGCTTCAGCACATTGTTGGAATAGGGATGCAGAAGGAAGATGATACCAAGCGTTTCAAGAATGTCTACCCATGCCTTGGCGGTAACCATATCTATTTCTGCGTCCTCAGCAAGTGCGTGGTAATTGAGCAATTGCGCGGTTCTGGCGGCTACTGCGGTAATAAAGCGATTGAATTTTAATGCGTCTACCGTTCCCGAAATATCGCGCACGTCGCGCTCTACATACGTAGATAGATAGGAGGAGTAATACATGTTGCGGTCGGCATACAGTCCCGAAACGATACCGGGCATTGATCCGCGCCAGATGCGCTCGAAGATGGTGGGAGTATCGACCGGAGCAATTTTTTTGCACTCATCCATCAGCACATTCATATTCGTTGTAAAGGGAATGCAATCTGCACCGATGATTTCGCGTTGGGACATGGGAGACATATGCAGAAGCGCTACGCGACCTGCCAATGATTCTTGAACTCCGCGCATAAGACGGAAGATCTGAGAGCCCGTCATCCAGAAATCTCCGGGATTGTGATGCTCATCTATATGAATCTTAATGTATGTGAACAATTCGGGAGCATACTGCACCTCGTCAATTAATACGGGTGGCTTGTGAATCTGCAGGAAGAGGGCAGGATCGTTCTTTGCCATATCGCGCGTAGTAAGGTCATCAAGCGACACATACTCTCGTCCCTTATTTTCCTCTTTGGAAAGTGTGCGAAGCATTGTTGTTTTGCCTGACTGACGCGGTCCTGTCAGAAGAATTGCCGAATAAGATTTCGACAGTTCAAGAATTCTGTTTTCCATATGACGTGCAATATAACTCATAAATACCTCCGTAATGGGTAAATTGCGGCTGATTTTAATTCTGATACTATTATAGCCGAAAAAATCGTTTTTGTCAATAGAATTTCGGCAGATTTTAAAGAAATACATAAATCTGCCGAAGCCATATTAACTCCCTATGAGAGAAGGTGTAATGGGGATATAATCGCCCGGCGGTTATCTTTGATTACAGCGGTGTATTTTTTGAGTGGTGAAGGTTGAATATATGTTTGGGGAACATTTGCACTTGAATTGCCTCAAAATGTTCCCCAAATTTATATCAAACTGCGTTTTTGCCTGTATTTGTCAAAAATTAGACTGCGCTTTTTATAATATTTTGCGCTTTTTATATTGCGTTTTTTCTAAATGTGTGTTATAATGTATCTGCAAGGAGGTGTTTACGATGATTTTCAAACGCAAAATATATGACAAACTACTCGAATGGAAAAAGACGACAAGGGGAGAAAAAGCAATACTTATCGAAGGCGCACGCCGAATTGGAAAATCCACCATTGCCGAAGAGTTTGGTAAACACGAATATAAAAGTTATATTCTAATTGACTTCAACGATGCGAGCAATGTGGTATTCGATGCATTTGATAAATATCTTGGGGATTTGGATACCTTCTTTATGATTCTATCCACAGAATACGGCAAGCAGCTCTACCCGGGGGAATCACTCATCATATTTGATGAAGTGCAAAGATTTCCCAAGGCAAGGCAATCCATCAAAAAGCTCGTCAAGGATGGCAGATACGATTATATAGAAACAGGATCGCTGATTTCGATCCAAGAGAACGTAAAAGATATCACTATCCCTTCAGAAGAACGAGCCATCAAAATGTATCCGCTCGATTTTGAGGAGTTTTGCTGGGCATTTGGCGAAGATATGCTCGTTTCATATATCAAAAAATGCTTTGAAGAACTCAAACCGCTTGAAGAAGATTTTCATCACAAGGCGATGCTGCTTTTCAAGCAGTATATGTTGATTGGTGGGATGCCCAAGAGTGTTGCGGCTTATCTTGAAAACAATCGCAGCTTTGTGGCTGCCGATGCTGAAAAAAGAGATATTCTCACACTTTACAGAAACGATATCGGAAAGGCGGATGTTAAATACCGTTCAAGAATATCCTCTATCTTTGAACAAATACCTGCATTCCTTTCTCTGCACGAAAAGCGTGTTCGTCTTTCTAACATAGAAAGTAACGCAAGTTACCCAATGTATCAAGACACCTTCTTTTGGCTCGGCAATTCTATGATGACAAACGAATGTTTTAACTGTAACGATCCCAACGTAGGTTTATCACTTAACGAGGACAGAACATTTATAAAATGTTACATGGGCGACACAGGATTGCTTGTCAGCCATGCTTTTACCGAACGTGAAATAGCAGAAGGTGAGCTTTACAAACAGATTCTCCACGATAATCTTTCGATCAACGAAGGAATGCTATTTGAAAACGCCATCGCGCAATGTCTTGTTGCAAACGGATACAAGCTGTTTTTCTATACGCATTACAGTGAAGAAAAGCATAGGAACGATATTGAGATAGATTTCCTGATTTCCAACGGTAGCATTACCAAACCAAAGATTTATCCTATTGAGGTAAAATCCGGCAAGCGATATAAAACCGAATCGCTTGAAAAGTTTGTTTCTCAATATAGACGACGCATAGGTAAAGCTTATATCATTCATCCAAAAAATCTTTCTGTTAAGGGAGATATTATTTGTATTCCGTCTTATATGACTATGTGCCTTTAATGATTGATGCTCTCGGTCAAACGGGAGCATCGTAATCTTTGATTACAGCGGCTCAAATATTTTACCGTGAGGGGGACTTGATACTTTCGCAATTTTATGGTATAATGGTTATAATAAAAAGCCACCTCAGAGCGGAGCTTACGGCTCGAGTGAGGTGGGAGAAAATATGGAGTTTGGATTCCGACCACATTTTTGACCATCTACGGTTCCGGACTA
>JBJDZF010000288.1:0-12649 GCA_051867855.1 Eubacteriales bacterium | reverse complement strand
AGATCAGGGTAACCCCGTCTGTATCGGCAAAGCCGATATGTCCGGCAATTCCGATTCCCTGACCCTTCAGAACATAATCACCCTCCGAGACGCTGTATGAGTCAAGATGGGCGTACCATGTACACAGCCCGAGTCCGTGCGAGACGATGACATAATTTCCGAGGTACTCGCTCTTGCCGGTTGAGATTACGAGTCCGCTGTTAAGGGCAGTGACCCGGCTTTGTGTGCCGAGTGAAAAGTCGTCCGCGTCGGAAGCATATGCGGCTCCCGTCTCCTCAAAACGATATCTGTCTCCGAACGAGGCGATAAGCGTACCGCCGATTGCCGAATAATCTGCAAACGCTCCGGAAAAGAGTATTCTGTCGGTGAAGCTTCCGGAGGAATATTTAAGAAGTGAGTTATACTCTCCGGTTGCGTTGTTGCCGAGAACGGAAGCAATGTAATCTGCGGTGGCATTTGATACAACCTCTGCTTTCGTCGCCGGGTCTGTGACCGTAAGGCTTACGGTCTGCTCCGATGCCCCGTATGTAAGCGTAATGTTGTAAATTCCCCGGGAAATATCCGATGGGAAGGGGAGAAGGGCGTAAGCGTTGCCGTCGAGTACTCCGAAAATCGGAGTGGCGTCGATGTGCGGCTCGCAGCGGAAGTTTATTTTTGAAACATCGGATATATTTGTACAGGTTATCACGCAGAAGGAACCTGCGGCAAATTCACTGCCGTTGACGGTAAATTCCGATCTCTCGCTGACATACACGTCAAATGAGTACGTCTGAATCCCGTAATAATCCCTGTTTTCATTATGTTCCCAAGTGGCTTCGGCGTCTATGTGAAGCACGGTTCCCGTATCGAATGTTATGTTTGCTACACCCGGATACCCGCCGGAATATATTCTCGAGTCATCCGCATAAACGGATACCTCACATACATCAGGTTCAAAGTCGAATTTCAGCCCGAGAGCGCCTGCCATGTCGTATATGAGCGTTTCGGAGCTTGTTTCGCTGTCCGGAACCCCGACGAACGTTCCGTCGACGGATTTGTAACTCCATGTGACGGAGCTTGGTATTATCACATCTCCCGACGTCGAGTATAGCTTTGCCGGGCGCGCGGTTTTGTAAAGGGAACGCGAAAATGAGGAGGACAGGAAGTTTATATTGTCGCGGTCGTCTATTTTAAATACAGAGCCCGACGAGCTCTTAATATAGCTTGAATTTTCGGTAAAAGAGAAGTAGCAGTCGTATTCCGTAACATTTCCGTGATATTTTACGACGGCGTGCATTGCCGTGCCGTCCTGCGCACTTATCGGCAGGGATTCGGCGGGGGTGAGTCTGCCGAGCATAGTGTGGAATATATTAACGAGTGAACCGGAGGACGAATACGCGGGGGTGCTTTTTTCCGAGGCAACGGGATTTCCGTCACTGTCGTAGAGCGATATTTCGTATACGTCATCGGAAGTAAATCCGATATCGTTTGCGGTAATGTAAAAGCTGACGAGCGCTGCCACGGTAGGTATAAGCAGAACGGCTATGAGCATAAAGCGGCGCAGAATTTTCTTTACGGGAATTCTGCCGCGGTCGATTGAGTCATTATTTTTTTCCTTGTCCGCCAATCCGTCTCACCTCCGTAAAAAAATGAGCAGGTAACCGCGCATTGTGCGGATAACCTGCGTTAATTATACAACTTTTTACCTTGGCGGTCAAGTGGTGTTACGAATTAATGACTGTATACGTGGTTGCAATAAATTGCGTCATGCCATACGAAGCAACAGATGATAACGCTTTTTACATATATTTCCGGTGCATACACAAAAAATCAGCAAATTTTTCGCAACCCCTTGACAGATGAACATAACGGTGATATAATGCAGAAAATGAATATTTTAAACCGTTGAGACGGAGATAACGGCAATGATGCCTTCACAGAGAGCCTGCGGAGCTGAAAATCAGGTAAGAAACAAGTTGTCAAATGGACCGTTGAGGGTGCAGTCAAATGTGATCTTTTCACAGAGTATTCTGCAACGTTTCGGCATACGTCAGTTGCCGGGGATATGTTGGTTTCCTGATAAGCGCACGGGTCGTGCCCGTGAATCAAGGTGGCACCGCGGATAGTGTCGTACTTAATTTGTACCTGTTCGTCCTTGACAGAGAGTGTATTTCTGTCAATGGCGATTTTTTTGTTTTATCCCATTTGGCGTGAGATATAATTTTAATGAATATTCCATTTGGGGGAGGCGGATACGATGTTGTTGTCAAAGCGCTGGTGCACCCCCGTGCACCGCAGGTAATACTGAATATGAAATAAAATTACACCCATAATAAACAAACACGATTTATACGGAGGAAACAAAAATGAAAGACGAAAAGATACCTTATAAGATCTACCTCAATGAAAGCGAGATGCCGAAGGCATGGTATAACCTGCGTGCCGATATGAAAAAGAAACCTGCCCCTCTTCTCAATCCCGCTACGCATCAGCCGATGAAAGCCGAAGAGCTGGCAGGCGTGTTCTGCGACGAGCTGGTTGCCCAGGAATTGGACAATGATACGCCGTTCTTTGAAATCCCACAGGAGATACGTGACTTTTATAAGATGTACCGCCCGTCTCCGCTTGTACGTGCTTACTGCCTTGAAAACAAGCTCGGTACTCCCGCAAAGATCTATTACAAGTTTGAGGGCAACAACACATCTGGCTCTCACAAGCTGAACTCTGCCATTGCCCAGGCGTATTACGCCAAGAAGCAGGGGCTGAAGGGTGTAACCACCGAAACGGGAGCCGGTCAGTGGGGCACCGCGCTCTCCATGGCCTGCTCATATTTCGGACTCGACTGTAAGGTGTATATGGTAAAATGCTCTTACGAGCAAAAGCCGTTCAGACGCGAGGTGATGCGCACCTACGGTGCGTCCGTGACCCCGTCACCGTCGACGGAAACAGAGGTCGGCAGGAAGATACTTGCCGAGCATCCCGGTACTACGGGAAGTCTCGGCTGTGCCATTTCCGAAGCGGTGGAAAAGGCGGTTACAAGCGATGGATACCGTTATGTGCTCGGCAGTGTTCTGAATCAGGTGCTCCTGCATCAATCGGTCATCGGTCTGGAGACCAAAACGGCATTGGATAAATACGGTATCAAGCCCGATATTATTATCGGATGTGCCGGCGGAGGCTCAAATCTCGGCGGTCTGATAGCGCCGTTTATGGGAGAAAAGCTCCGCGGCGAGGCTGACTACCGTTTCATCGCTGTTGAGCCTGCCTCCTGCCCCAGCTTTACAAGAGGCGTATATGCCTATGATTTCTGCGACACCGGAATGGTATGCCCGCTCGCAAAGATGTACACCCTGGGCAGCGATTTCATTCCTTCGGCAAACCACGCGGGCGGACTCCGTTATCACGGTATGAGCTCGATATTGTCCGAACTCTATGACGAGGGACTGATGGAGGCGACGAGCGTTAAGCAGACCGAGGTATTTGAGGCGGCAGAGTATTTTGCGAGAGTGGAGGGTATACTCCCCGCTCCGGAAAGCTCTCATGCGATCCGTGTCGCAATTGATGAGGCTCTTAAGTGCAAGGAGACCGGTGAAGAAAAAACCATCGTGTTCGGACTTACCGGCACCGGATATTTCGATATGGTCGCTTATGAGAAATTCCACGACGGCGAAATGAGCGATTACATTCCGACAGACGATGAGCTTGCCGTTTACCGCAACAAGCTCCCCAAGGTGGAATAATTAAAGGGCTCGGTTAGCCTTTTCGCAGTAGTTTAACCCAAAGCAGAGCCTGTTTGCGCAAGCAAACAGGCTCTGCTCTTTGCTTCCGACGAGGACGGAATGCCGTGCTTACGAATTGATGACGGCGTAAGAAAAGCCGTAGCTTGCCGCGTACTGCTGTGCATAGGATTCGTGCTCACAGTAGATCGTGAAACCGGAGGCACAGTTGTCGAATGCGGAGTAACCGATGCTTGTTACGCTTGCCGGTATTGTGATGCCGGAGAGGGTGGGTGAATTGTAAAATGCAAACCAGTCGATTATTTCCACACCGTCGGGAATTACCACGTATGTAAGCTCGGATCCGGAAAAAGCACTTTCGCCGATTCCCGCCACTTTAAATCCGTCAATTTCGGACGGTATTATGAGATAGACTTCATTACCGGAATACCCGGTTATCGTAGCTTTGCCGTCCTTCACGGTATATACGAAATTCGGCTTTGTGTCTTGCTTATTGCCGCCTGTGTCGGAGTTGTTCTCTTTTGCGGAGCTCTCAAGGACTGAAATCTGATTCTTCAGCTCATCGAGCTGCTTCTGATATTCGGCGTCCGAGACATATTGACTTTGCTGCAATTCAAGCAATTTGCTTTCCAGACTGTTTATCCGGGATGAGTAAGAATTATATGTATCCGGGACCTCGCCTTCGTCTTTTTCGGTTTTGCCGCAGGAAAAGAGCAGGGCGGCACACATGATAATACAGATAACCGATGATAAAATCCTTTTCATAATAACCTCCATGCCGCCACAGGCGGCTAAAAAAATATTGAAATTGCTCGTATTTGCAATGCAAATCAAACTGGGTTGGGTCCCGGTTTGAGAGCAATTTGGGCGTGAAAAAGGTGTACTTCACTTAAAGCCATGCAAAACTTTCACGCTATTCCTCCGTGTTTTTTTTGCCGACGTTTTTTCGCGGCACTTATTTTGAGCAGGGGCTTTTCTCTCCTGCCATATAAGAATAGCATTGCAAATTTTCTGATTCAAGAAAAAACTGTCGACTGCACAAAAAATATTGAAAAACGTCTTGACAACACGTCCGGGATATGATATAATCTAACACGTTCCGTTAAAAATGATCTCACGATGTGAGCGCTCATTCCTTGCCGGAGAGAAAACGCTGGTGTGGCTCAATGGCAGAGCAGCTGATTTGTAATCAGCAGGTTGATGGTTCGACTCCGTTCACCAGCTCCATCGGTTTCGCAATAGCGGAGCCGTGTTTTGGGGGATTTCCCGAGCGGCCAAAGGGGGCAGACTGTAAATCTGTTGTCACTGACTTCGGTGGTCCGAATCCACCATCCCCCACCAGAAAAAGTCCGATGCTTTTGCATCGGACTTTTTCATTTGCTTCATTTTCCAATCTGTCCTCACGGAAAGAAACATTAATTACTGTGGTATCAGGCAAAACGGCGGTCAATTATCCTCATCGTTCTCATCGTCCTCGTCATCCTCGACCTTATCCTCATCCTTCCATGACATCCTTTGGCGGGCGAATACGTCGTTGTCCCGTGTCATTTTCTTCTTTGTAAAGAGAATGAACAATATCGGAATGACCCAAAGCACTGCGGCATAAATCGCGAGATCCCCGAAGTGATAGGAGAGGCTTATGTCCGTATACAGGATCTTCCGGTAAGCGTAAAGGAGTATGCGTGGAAAGGCAAACGGAACGACAGTCAGAGCGCCGAGCAGGAACATCACGGTCCTGTTCGGTATGAAAGTGATCAGAAGATTCCCGAACTTGTCGTTTTTCCCGGGTGCGGTTTTGCCGCCTATGCGACGAAGTCCCGCTATCATGGTGCAAAGCTGCGCGGCAGATCCGATCAAAAAGCACAGCGTGGAGACAATTAACGCCGCCAGTATGTATTTTGAAAAATCGGTTGACGCTTTATCCTGCATCTCGGAAGAAGATGATAGAAAATGCCTTACGGTATCCCACGCGTTGTTTGCCAGCGTGCCGACGGAAAGCGTACTTTTGACATTGCCCTCGCCGTCCGTAAAGTGCATACTCGGGATAAAAACAAGCATCAGCATAGCGGCAGTACACAGAACGGGCAGTATATACCCGATATAGTCCGCAATGATCGTATGACCGATATCGGAATTGTATTTTCTCTTATTTTTGCTCATTCATTTTACCTCATAAATCAAGTCCGAAGCCGTGCGGAAGAAGCTGTTCAAGCGTGAATTGTTCAATGCTTCCGTCGGAGTTGCGGACGTATATGCGGAAATCCTCACCGCAGAATTCTTTCATTACCTGACGGCAGACACCGCATGGCATACAGGGCTCCGATGACGCTTCGCCCCTCTTTCCCCCGCAGACCGCAATGGCTTCAAATTCTCTTTCTCCTGCCGCAACAGCGCCGAAAAATGCCGTCCTTTCGGCGCAGTTTGTCGGGGTATAAGCGGCGTTTTCTATGTTGCAGCCCTCGTACACCTTTCCGTTTTTGCACAACAGTGCCGCGCCCACGGAAAATCCGGAGTACGGACAATAGGATCTTTCACGCGCATCCAAGGCGCGCTCCATAAGCTCTTCGGGACTCATCTGTCAAACCTCCCTGTCTGTGCGACCAAGCCCTATCGGCTCTCCGTCGCACTGAAAATCAATGCCGAGCATTTCCGATATCTCCGCCGCAATGTCGGCAAACGTCGCCCGCGTGCCGAAATTCACCGGAGCGATTTTTCTGCCGTACACAATCAGCGGCGTATATTCGCGGGTATGGTCGGTCGTTTTTGTAAAATCGGGATCACAGCCATGGTCCGCGGTTATCATCAGCACGTCGGATTCCGTGAGCGTCGGCACAAATTTCCCGAGCCACGCATCGAATCGGTTGAGAGCCTCGGTATAGGAGACGCTGTCCCGCCGGTGCCCGTAAAGCATATCGAAATCGACGAGATTTACAAAGCACAGCCCGTGAAAATCTCTTTCCGATATTTCCGAGGTGAGTCTCATGCCCTCGTCATTGCCTTTTGTGAATACAGCTTCGGTGAATCCGCGCGCGGCGAAAATATCCGATATCTTTCCGACGGCAATGCAGTCGAGTCCCGCATTTTTAACCGCGTCACAGAGAGTGGGGCGCGGCGGCTCAAGCGAGAAATCGTGTCTTTCGGGGCTTCTGACAAAATCCGGATATTTGCCGTAGAACGGGCGGGCGATTACTCTGCCGACGCCGTATTTTCCTTTGAGCATCGCTCTTGTGCGTCGGCATATGTCGTAAAGCTTGTCGACAGGCAGCACATCCTTGTGTGCCGCAATCTGAAAAACGCTGTCCGCGGAGGTGTACACTATGAGCTTGCCCGTTTCAAGGTGCTCGCGCCCGTAATCCCTTATCACCTGCGTTCCGGAGTATGGCTTGTTGCAGAGTACGCCTCTTCCGGTGATTTTTTCAAATTCCGATATTACCGTTTCGTCAAAGCCGTCGGGGAAGGTAGGGAGCGGTTTTTCGGATATTACGCCCGCTATTTCCCAATGACCTATTGTCGTGTCCTTGCCCGCGGAGGCTTCGGTCATTCTGCCGACTGCGGCGTGCGGCGCTTCGGTTTCAGACAGAAAACCGAGTCCGGGTATATTTCCGATTCCCATTTTTTGCAGATTCGGTATGTCGAGCAGACCGGTGCGCCAAAGGCTTTTGAGTGTTGAAGCTCCCGAATCACCGAATTTTTCGGCGTCCGGCGCCTCCCCTGCGCCCAGGCTGTCGAGAACGATGAGAAATATCCGCTTTAAGTGCATTTCAATCTCCATTCCGCCGCAGGCGGCTCAAATAAATATTGAAATTGCTCGTATTTGCAAAGCAAATCAAAATGGGTTGGGTCCCATTTTGAGAGCAATTTGGGCGTGAAAAAGATGTACTTCACTAAAAGATAAGCAAAACTTTCACGCTAATCTCCATGCCGCCACAGGCGGCGCTTTTTACTTTGCGTTCCGATCTAAAGAAAGTGCGCATTTGAGCGCTATTTCAATCATTTCCGAAAACGAGGAGCTTCTCTGCGATGCGTCGAGAGCCTCGCCTGTCAGCAGAGAATCCGATACGGTGCATATGGCAAGCGCACGCTTGCGCAGTCTTGCGGCGGTCATATAGAGCGCCGCCGCTTCCATCTCCACTGCCAGAACCCCCATTTTGCGCCAGCGTTCGGTTACGGTCGGGTCGTCGTTGTAGAACCGGTCGCTCGAGAGCAGATTCCCAACATGGTATCTCGCACCGACGCTCTGTGCCGTGTCTGCGGCAAGCCGCAGGAGCGTGTAATCGGCAATCGGGCAGAACGTACCGGGCAGGGAATACTGCGCGGCAAAATTCGAGTCTGTACAGGCTCCCATGCCCAAAACTATGTCCCGGACTTTTACGTTTTCGCTCATTGAGCCCGCGGAGCCGATGCGTATGATATTTGACACATTGAAAAATTCAAAAAGCTCGTAGCTGTAAATTCCGATCGACGGCATGCCCATTCCGCTTGCCATAACGGAGACTCGCGTGCCGCAGAAGGTTCCGGTATAGCCGCATACCCCGCGCACGTCGTTGAAAAGAACGGGAGATTCAAGGAAGTTCTTTGCCGCAAACTCGGCGCGCTTGGGGTCCCCCGGCATAAGCACGGTCTGCGCAATGTCCTCGGGGGAGGCGTCAATATGTGGTGTGGGGTAAGGCTTAATATCGTTTTCACTCATAACAAAAGCAAAAAAGCATCAGCTTTTCTGAACTCCTTCCATGTAATATGACGCCTCCATATCGGCAACACAGAGAGCAAAGGCAAGCGGGAACATCTCGAGCGCTCTGCCGACCTGATTTGCGTCCTCGGGTCCCGAGAAGCCCATGTGGTAGCGAATGGCGAACGCCTCATCGCGCGTGAGCTTCATGTATCCCGAAATTATGTACACGGATTTTTCGCCGTGACCGTACGGCAGATTGTCCTCGATCGTATAATAAGGCACGCTTTCCCAAGCTCCGTTTTTCTTGACGTTTCTCATTTCCGTCTTGTAGAAATTGGTTTTGCATATATCGTGGAGCAGTGCGGAGACGGCAAGGCTTTCCTCGGTGAATGTAAAGCCGTATTTGTCGCGGAATCTCGGACGCTTGGCAAAGTCGCACAGACATTCGTATACGTTTAGACTGTGCTCGAGAAGTCCGCCTTCATACGCCCCGTGGAATCTCGTGCTTGCGGGTGCGGTCATGAAATCGCATTTGTCGGGTGTGCAAAGGTATTCGAGCAGTTTGTCTGCTCCCTCACGCTTTATGCAGGCATTGTAGATCTCAATAAATTTTTCTCTGTTATTCATAATTCCCCCGTTATACCGTAGTTATTGTATCTCAAACACCATTTTATCATACATTTCCGTTTTTTTCAATCGGTAATCGGGCGATAGATTATTTTTTTGCGGGATATTGAAAAACAGCACCGGTAATGGTACAATAAGGGGGATGTATAAAAGAGAGTTTTGAGGAGTATATGTAACATGAAAAAAATAGCCAGCTTTACGGTAAATCACGACAGGATAGGCAAGGGAATGTATGTTTCCCGTATTGACGGAGACGTCGTGACGTATGATATACGCATGAAGAAGCCGAACGGAGGAGACTATCTCGCAAACGGCGCAATGCATACCTTCGAGCATCTTTTCGCCACATATGCGAGAAACTCAAGATGGGCGGACGAGGTGATTTATGTAGGTCCCATGGGATGCCGCACAGGATTTTATCTTCTTTTGAGAGACTCGGTAAGCCGCGCAGACGCGCTTGCGCTGGTGCGCGAGGCGTTTGATTTTATTGCGCGCTTTGACGGAGATATACCCGGTGTGTCGAGAGTAGAGTGCGGGAATTATCTCGAGCATGACCTCCCCGGCGCGAGGGCGGTTGCCGCGGATATGCTCGCCGCGCTGTGCGACTGGTCGGAAGAAAAAATGAGCTATGAGGCATGAGTGTCTGTTGTGAATTTGTGACAAATAGTATAATGCCCTCAAAAAGCCTTTGAGGTGTATTGACAATCCGCGATATATTTGGTACAATATTCGGGTAACGAAAAATATAACGGGACAGTGAAATGATGAAGAACCTTGATTTGTCTGAATTGGTGATAACGCGCATCGTTGATGTGTACAGTTACAGCCTGCCTGATGATATATGCGGCACGGGTGTAAGCGCCCATAACGCGCTTGTTATGAGGCGTTCGGGCAGTACCGGATACACTGTGGGGAAAAAACGCTTTTGCGCCGACCCCAACAATATTCTCTTTCTTCCCGCAAAAACCGAATACTCCATGGAGGTGGAAAAGAAGGGACCGTGTATTGTAATTGAGTTCGACTGCGCAAATGACCCCGAGGGGCTTTTTGCGTGTGTGTACGGCGTCAACAATGCGGGAGATATCCTTTCCACCGCGAAAAATATTCTTCATTACTGGACGCTCAAGGGTCCCGCTTTTGCCGCGAAATGCCTGTCGGAAATGTACAGCATCATAACCCAGATAGCGACGCTCGATTCGTATGCCAACACGCTTGCGGGGAAATACAGGCTTATACACCGTTCCGTCAAGTATATCGAGGCAAATTACGCCGACCCGGATCTGTACACTCCCCGGCTTGCCGAAATGTCGGGCATTGGCGAGACGTATTATCGGAATATTTTTATTTCCGTGTTCAATATGCCCCCGGCAAGATACATACAGCAGTACAGGGTCGACAAGGCAAAGGAGCTTATAGTCGGGAGCGGGAAATCGGTTGAGGAGATAGCCGTGAGCGTCGGCTTTGCCAACGCGTCGTACTTTTGCAAGGTATTCAAAAATCTTACGGGGCTGACGCCTCTTGAGTTTGCATCCGGCGGAAGGCTGCTCGGCTGACGTTGATACACAAATAATTATTGTGAAGGTGAACTGTTTTGAAAACGACGTTGCTGATTATGGCGGCGGGACTCGGTTCCCGCTATGGAGGAAACAAGCAGATAGACGGGATCGGACCTAACGGCGAGATACTGATGCAGTATTCGATCTACGACGCGATACGTGCAGGCTTTGACAAGATAGTATTCGTGATAAAGCCGGAGCACCGCGAAGTTATCGAAAAATTCTGCGCCGGAATCGCGGGCGTGGAGATAGGCTTTGCGTATCAGGATTATTCGAGCATACCGCGGTTTTATAAAATTCCGGCAGAACGGACAAAACCGTTCGGCACGGTTCACGCAGTGCTTTGCGCAAGGGAGCTTATAAACGAACCGTTTGCGGTTATAAACGCGGACGATTACTACGGTGCGGATGCGTTTCGTGTGATCTACGACGAGCTTCACAGGCTCGCCGACACAGAGGGGACGATGGTGGCATACAGGCTCAAAAATACGGTGAGCGAGAACGGAGCGGTTACGCGCGGGATCTGCGGTGTGGAGAACGGGTATCTCTCCTCTGTCACCGAGACGTACAAAATTACCGTTGACCGCGACGGAGTTATAAAGGACGCTTCCGCCGGACTTCTTGACGGAGAGTCGCCGGTATCGATGAATCTCTGGGGATTTCTGCCCTCCGTTTTTGACGGCGCGCAAAGGCTTTTCGATGCTTTTCTCCGCAGAATGGCAGAGGGCGATATTAAGTCGGAATACGCGCTTCCCACCATGGTGGACAGCATGATAAGAGAGGGAAGTCTTAAGGTCAGGGTTCTGCATACGGATGCCGTGTGGTTCGGCGTGACGTACAGAGAGGATAAGCCGACGGTTGCCGCGGAGCTTGCAAAAATGCACGAGTCCGGCGTGTATCCGCCCGTGTTGTTCGGATAATACGGTATGAAAAAATCGGGAAACGCAGTCGCGTTTCCCGATTTTTCGTTCGTTTTCCTTTGCGGTGCTCAATCGCCGCGCTTGATGCGCAGTTCCTTTTCCGATATGTCCAGGAGCAGTGCGCCGAGGATCAGCAATGTAAGACTTATCATGATATGCTCAAGCGCGGGTGTGTATGTATGCGTTATGACGTCTGGCGAGGTGTCCGTACAGGATATGACGGAAATCATCAGCCATATAAGACATAGGCAGAGAAAGGGAAGTGCCGAGCAGAGTAATCTGCGGGACAGCACCGACGGAAAATAAAGTTTTTTATTCATTTTGTCTGTGTGAACTCCGTTTCTTGTATTTTTGCGTGCGGACGCCGTGAAGTCCATAAAACGGTCTGACCGTTCTTCGGGCGCCGCAGTTTCGGCGCGGTAATTTCGGCTCTGTTTAATTATAACATCTTCGGAGAACCATTTCAACAGCGGATGACGCGGGACAGGGGAACAATTTCTGGAAGATCGGGTAATTAATGATTTTTTTGCAGGACCGCGATGATCACAGAGCACCTCGCCTATCTCAAAATGAAAAAAACGTCGGAATTTAAAGAATTATCTTGAAAAAAAGGAAACATTGTGGTATGATAGCACGGTATGCCGCCCACAATTGACACTTGAGTACGATTTTCCGCCGTGCCGTGGCGGGGCACGGAGTTTTTTGGTTAAAGCGGTACGTGATCTCCATATTATATTTTAACAAAGGAACGATTATGTTCAGATCTTATTTTTCAATGCTGAAAAAAGAATTCTCCGGGTACAGCCCGAAGAAGTTTTCCAAGGACCTTATGGCGGGGCTGACTGTGACCGCTGTGGCACTGCCGCTTGCGCTTGCATTCGGAGTCAGCTGCGGAGCCTCTGCGGAAGCGGGGCTTGTCACGGCTATCCTCGCGGGGCTCATAATCAGCGCGCTTTCGGGTGCATCGTATCAGATAAGCGGTCCGACCGGAGCGATGTCTGCGGTGCTTATGGGGATAATCGCGTCGCGCGGCGGACTGCAAAGCGTGTTTATTGTCTCTTTCCTTGCGGGAGTGATAATACTTCTCTGCGCCGTCTTTCGCCTCGGTCGTCTTGTCGCAATGATCCCCGGCCCCGTAATTACCGGTTTTACATCGGG
>JBJDZF010000287.1:0-12659 GCA_051867855.1 Eubacteriales bacterium | reverse complement strand
GAGGCATACCGGGTGGAAAAGGGTCTGCCGCATATCGGATATGAGGCGGGTACGGAGGAGACAAACGGAGGACTTACCTCGGTTGACGCTTTCGGAAACTTCGTTGAAAAGCTTTGCGCAAGGCTTTCACAAAAGGGACTTAATCCCCCCGAATTTGTCGTGGGACAGACTGGAACGCTTACGCGACTTACGGAAAATGTGGGTAACTACAACACGGAAAGTGCGCGCAGACTATCGGCGAGCGCCGGTATCCACGGCGTTGGACTCAAGGAGCATAACGGAGATTATCTTTCCGATTCCATTCTCCTGGAGCATCCCGTAGTCGATGTAACTGCCATGAACGTTGCTCCGGAGTTCGGTGTGGTGGAGACGAGGGCTTACTTTGCACTCGCCGATCTCGAGCAGAGAAACATACCTGCCGACAAATGCTCCGGATCGCGCCGTATCATCACCGAATACGCGGTCAGAAGCGAAAGATGGAGAAAATGGATGGTGGGGCAGGATGCCTCGGCATCTGTTGAGGAAATTCTTGCCGACAGTGAAAAATCGGCGCTTATCGCGGATATCTGCGGTCATTATACATACGAGATACCAAAGGTTCGCGAGGCGATTTCCTTGATGAGTGAAAATCTCGCCGGACTCGGTGTTGACGCCGACAGATACGTGATAAAGAAAATCAAGGATTCGGTAGACAGATACGCATTCTGCTTCGGTATGTACGGACTTACAGACAAACTCATAAAGCAGGCAAAGCAGAAATAACGTACGAAAAACAATTTGCACGCATAAATTTGCCGCGGATTGCAATTATACAAACGGAAGGTAAGCAAATGATAAAAACACTGGTTTTTGATATCGGAAACGTTTTGGTTAATTGGTATCCTCTCGAATATCTGAAGTCACTCACCGATGATAGCGAGAATGCCGCCGAGCTCGAGAAAAAGATTTTCGGGGGTCCCGAATGGCAAAAGGGAGATCTCGGGAAATTTACCCGCGAGCAAACGCGCGAGGCGTTGCTCCGAAGGTATCCCCAGGACCGCGAGATAATATGCAAAGCTCTTGACGGAGCCGACGATATTCTTACTGCCTCGGAGGAAAACACGCTTTTGTTGAGCGAGCTTCGGGATGCGGGATTTGAGCTTTATTATCTCTCGAATACCAATCCGTCGGCATTTGAATATATGCTTGCCAAACATAAATTTTTCGATTATTTCAGCGGCGGGATTGCATCATATAGGGTCGGACTTCTCAAACCGGATCCGAAAATATTTGAAGCATTCCTGAAAAAATACGGCAAAATAGCCGAAGAATGTATTTTTATAGACGACACGCGGTCAAATACGGATTCGGCGGCAAGCTGCGGATTCTTTACCGTGACGCTCGGAAATATACCGGCACTGCGCGGAGAGCTAATGAAGTTTGATGATATTGCAAAGGCAATGAAAGGGGTTTGAACATGAGAGATTTCAAGACCGTATGCAGAGATTCGGAAAAACAGATTATGGTGGCAGCACATAAGGGCATATGCGGCGGAAACATACCTCCGAATACTCTGGAAGCATTCAGCGCGGCGCTTCTCGGAGGCGCAGATATCATAGAGTGCGACATAAGCAAATGTGCCGACGGTGGACTTTTCATGTTCCATCCCGGCACGGAGGAGGAATGTACGAATCTGCCGAAAAATGCCGTTTTGTCCATGAACTCCGATGAGGTGCGCAAAATTAAGCTCCACAGCGTGTGCCGCGCAGAGACGCAGTATTCCATGTATTCTCTTGATGAGGCGCTTGATTTTCTGAAAGGGAAGTGCTATATCAACCTTGACAAATCATTTTCTTATCTTCCGGAGGTCATGGAGACCGTAAGAAGGCACGGGGTTGAGGAACAGATACTTCTGAAATGCACTCCGTCGGAGAAAAATCTGAAGCTGCTTGAGGAATTTGCACCGGATGTGAACTTCATTGCGGTGTACATGGGAAAGGATGAGTGGACTGACGTATATCTCCGGCAAAACATAAAGTTTTTCGGCGCAGAAGTTGTGTTTGCCGATCCGAACAGTATGCTCGCAAGCGACGAATATATCCAGAGGATGCACTCGCTTGGGCTTAAACTCTGGGTGAACGCCATAGTCTTTTCATATAAAACGGTGCTTGCCGGGTCGCATACCGATGATATTTCCATATCGTCGGATCCCGACGAGGGCTGGGGCTGGATGGCAGACAGGGGATACGATATAATTCAGACCGACTGGCCCTATCAGCTCAAGGATTACCTTACAAGGAGCGGAAAACTATATCTTCACAACAGGTGAGCGACGGCTCCCGAGCCGCACAGACTATCCCGCTTCGGAAAAATATCCGCAAATTCCCGGAAAGGAAGCTTTTGCCTATGCAAGAGCCATGGTAACGGAACAACTGTGAACGGAAGCTATTATAAAGAGGAACTCGGGTTTATCGTGTCGGCAATGCGTGAAGCATACAGCCGTGAATTTCTTTCCGGTATGTCATATGTTACGGAAAAGTCGGAATTCGACGTGGTCAGCAGGGCGGATGTTGCAATTGAAAGGGCGATCGGAAACGCAATAAAGGAAAAATATCCGTTGGACCGCATACACGGCGAGGAGACGAGCCCGTCGTCCGCGATATCGGGGCGTACATGGATAATCGACCCGATCGACGGGACCTTCAACATGAGCCGCGGAATTGACTCATACGGTATGCAGTGCGCTCTTTCGGACTGCGGAAGAATTGTTGCGGGTGTGATATTTCTGCCCCTGAGAGATGAACTCTACACGGCGGAGTACGGTTGCGGCGCATATCTCAACGGCAAAAGGATAGGCGTTACGCCGCGCGAGATGCGTGCCTCGGTCGTGTCTTTCGGTGATTTTCAGCATAGGAGCGCCGAAGCTCGCTCAAAACAGCTGGGCATTATGGGAGCGCTTTGCGAAAAGGTTGCCAAAATCCGTATGTTCGGAGCGTCAAGTATCGATTTTGCGCACCTTGCGGCGGGAAGAACGGATGCGGTCGTGGTATTTACACGCAACCGCTGGGATCTTGCTCCGGGGCTTGCGATATGCCGTGAGGCGGGCGCGCTCATATGCGCCCCCGACGGCGGGGAGTATACACCGGATTCCTGCGGGGTAGTGGCATCTGCTTCGCAGGAACTTGCGGATATTATCATAGGCGCCTTCGGAATCAATTGAAGCAGTGTGGGAAAACCGGAAAATACCCATGCGCCTGCTTTGCCGCGATGATCTACCTTAAAGTTTACCGTGTAAACTTATACCGAAAAACAGAAAGGAAGAAACTGAAAATGAAAAAAGCAATCACAGTTACGGCATTGGTCCTTTGCGTAGCCTTGACGGCGGTACTGTCGGCATTCACTTTCCTTGCGCGTACAACTGTATCGGCATCCGATGCTTCGTCGGGATATTGGACAGATGAGGCTTCAAAGGACAGTTTTACATTTAACGGAACATCTTACGAGGTAAAGGAGGGCGGAGTATACGGGCGCTACATAACCGTCTCGGACGTCGACTATTACCTTGTATACGACCAGACTACCGTAGAGGGATTACGTAATACCTCCGGGACGGAATACAGCTTTATTGTGGCAAACGATATTACCCTTACCTCATATGTTACCGGCGGTTCGACATACAAGGTTACGGTTGAGGGATGCGGACATACGATAACCTTCGGCGACGGATGTACCACGGGCCTTTTCAACAATTTCGGAGGCACGGTGAACGACCTTGTTTTTGAGGGCAGCATTACGGCGACCAAGAAGACCGGCAGCGTTTCCTGCTGGGTCAAGGGAGGCTCACTTAACCGACTTGTGAACAGGGCGGATATAACCTCCTCCACATATGCGGGCGGACTGTTCGGGGATTATAACGGAAGCGATATTTCGGATACTCTTACCGTGAATGAATGCGAGAATTACGGCTCCGTGACCGGCGTCGGGTCGGTAGGCGGGCTTGCGGGAAACGTCATGTATAATGTCGAATTTACAAATTGTGTGAATTCCGGAACGACAGACGGAACAGCATCGACGACAACCGCGGGCGGAATCGTGGGCTGTGTCAACAATTCGGCGCATACGAGCGTATTTACCGGATGTACAAACAACGGAAACGTGACGGGCTCCTCGCAGACCGGCGGCATGATAGGACAGCTTAAATCAACGTCCGCGATGAACATGACCAAATGTACGAATAACGGTGTGATCACACCCGTCGGCAGTCAGAACGGCGGCGGTATGGTAGGACACGGAAATACGACCGCCGAATTCACGGAGTGTGTCAACAACGGCAGTATTGTCGGTGCGGGTTCCAGCCAGGGCGGTATAACCGGGTACTGGGGTTCAAAGTTTCTCACCGTAAAGGACTGCACAAACACTGCGCCGATCTCCTGTGTAAACGGAACGGCGGCAGGTATATCGGGTAAGACCGATGCGGGAGCGGATGTTTCCGGATGTGTCAATACGGGTAATATTTCGAGTGAAGGAAAAACCGAGAACTGCGCTGCGGGAATACTCGGCGTTGTGCGTAACGACAAGAGTTACAAGGTCAACGGCTGCATAAATTACGCAACCGTAACCGAGAGTAACGCACAGGGATATGCGGGCGGTATAGTCGGAAATTTCAAGAGCCCGACAAATCTCACCGTTTCCGGATGTAAGAATTACGGGGAAGTGATACTCAAAAACGAGTCGGCTTCCGGCTCCGCTGCCGGGGGCATTGTGGGAACACCTACCGTTTACGATCTTGCACAGGGCACGGCAAAGCTTACGGTTTCGGAATGTGTAAGTGCCGGAGATGTCATCTGCGAAGGTTCGGGATCCGAGCCGAACGCGGTCGGCGGTATTCTGGGACAGACCGGATACGCCAGAGAAACCTACATTGTTGACATCACCCTGCGCAACAATGCGGTTGCGGGGGACATTATACATTCGGGTACACAGGAAACATCATATGTCGGCGGATTTATCGGTCGTGCAAACATCAATTCGGGATCTGTCTGCGTGATCGGCAACTGCTATTTTTCCGGTTCTATACTCAATGCGGGCAATTCCGAAGCCTTCGGATATGTATTCAATGAGGGTGAATCATCCTGCTTCACGATTTCGGGTTGTTTCCTTGCGGACAATTCGGAGCTGACCGCGGCAGCCGGCGCGGATGCGGGTGATACCTGTCGGGTCAGCGGGCTTGAGGTTGTGTCGGGATACCTGGCGCATGCGCTCAACTCGAAGGGGGATAACGTATGGTATCAGAATCTCGAGGGAGAGAACAGAGATGCTTATCCCGTTCCGGACAGCACTCACGGGACCGTATATGAGGTTGAATTGAAGCTGGGTGATATTACCGGCATAGGCATGACATATTCAAACACAAACGTGTCGACCGACGTCAGGATCTCCACAAGATACGGCGCCGCCGTCAGGATCAGCGACGGAGCAGAAGGAAGCGGGATCAGATTCATAAGCGATATAAACGCATATGACTTCATGCTTTTAGAGCAGTGGTGCACCGAAAACGGAGCAACGCCGATAACAGGAACTCTGATCGCTCCGAGTATGTATCTTGACGGCTCAAAGGGGAACGCCAACTCTTCGGGAGTATTTACACACGATGCCCTCAACAGGTTGAGCGCCGACGGTTATGCCGGGCAGACTGTTTACCTTGATGTGAAGGCGACGGTGGGCGCATGGTATGCTTCTGACGTGGGGTCGTTAACAATAGCGGGTTCGGTTATCAATATAAAAGCCGCAAATTATTCCCTCCCGTTCAGCGGCATGGGTTACATAGGTGTTGAGAGGAACGGCGAGACTGTTTATGTCTGTGCAGAGTATTCTCCCGAGGCACATTCGAGGACGGTGCGTGATATTGCGCAGGCGGCGCTGAACGATGTCGTGTATCGGACGGGAAATGAGGGTGAATATTCTTATTATACCTATGACGGAAGTGACTATACGGTGTGCGATAAGGAAACGGGCACTTACACAAACGCGATCGGCACCGAGGGCATATACACTGTTTTGAGCCCTTATAACGATACGGCAAGGAACATACTTGCGTCCTTTACCGCCTGAATAATGAAAAGGAGATCAGATATGAAAGCATATGTGCCACCGGAATTTTCGGTGATCTTCGCGGCAGTCTGCGATATAGTGACATTCTCGGGCGGTGCGGATAACGACCCGGGGCTTGAGGACAGGGACTGGCCTCTTTAAAAATCAATCGGCTCACCCGCCCAAGGCGGGTGAGCCGATATAGTGATATGATATTATCGATTATGGTCAAGGGAAAGGAATTATGTAATTATGAAGCTGTTTATTGATACGGCGAATATTGATGAGATAAAGGAAGCGCAGGCTCTCGGGGTTATATGCGGAGTTACCACAAATCCGTCGCTCATCGCACGAGAGGGAAGAGATTTCAGAGAGGCGATCACGGAAATAGCAACCATAGTAGACGGTCCGATAAGCGCGGAGGTCGTGGCTCCTGACGCGCAGGGAATGGTAAAGGAGGCAGTCGAGCTTGCCGGGATTCACAGGAATATTGTAGTGAAGATCCCGATAACCTCCGAGGGGCTCAAGGCGGTGAAAATACTTTCGGAAAAGGGAATACGTACAAACGTAACTCTGATTTTCGATCCTTCGCAGGCACTGCTGGCGGCAAGGGCGGGCGCATCCTATGTCAGTCCCTTTGTCGGGCGTCTTGACGATATTTCTTCAAACGGAATTTCCGTTGTGGCGGATATTGCGGAGATTTTCGAAATACACGGAATCAAGACCGAAATTATTGCCGCAAGCATAAGAGGGGCACAGGATGTTACCGACGCGGCAAAGTGCGGCGCTCATATTGCTACCGTACCGTACAAGGTCATAAAGCAGATGATAAATCATCCTCTGACCGACAGCGGTATCGAGAAATTCATGCGGGACTGGAACAGCGTATTCGGGAAATGACCGTGCCGAAGCGTCGGCGTCGGAGATATTTATATCACGAAGTTCGGAGCATATGCGCTGCTCGCGGACTGACAGGTGAAAGGTAAAAATAAGTTATGGATAAGCTTGAATCTCTGAAAAAAGCCAACCCGAAACTCAAGATATATACGGCAGACAGCCCGGAATTTTCGCTGTACGGCAGACGGCTTTTTGCCGACGGCATTGCCCGGATGTGCGACGCTTCGTATACGCTTGAAATGCCGACCTCGGGTTCGGCGTATTACCACAGCGTAAAGGCGATGGAAAAGACCGCGCTCGGGAAGTATATAGCCGACGAATTATTTGGGGAAATTCCCACGCAGACGGGTTTATGCCTCGGGTATAACTCGCGCATGAATGCCATGGAATATCATGGCAGCAGTGAGATAAACCTCGCGGTAACCGATCTTTTGCTTCTGCTCGCCCATGTAGGTGACATAAGGGAGGGAAGGCTTGATTCATCGGCGGTGCGCGGATTTTTTATCAGGCAAGGGGAGCTTGTGGAGATATATCCGACGACTCTTCATTACTGTCCGTGTCAGACCTCTGATGAGGGATTCCGGGCTGTGGTGGCGCTTCCGCGCGGAACCAACACCCCTCTGAAGAAGCAGCACGGTGACAGCTTGCTCAAAGCGGTAAACAAGTGGATTATCTGTCACGGGGAGAGCGCGGAGCTGATTCGCGATGGAGTGACAATCGGTATTACCGGAGAAAATTATACCGTACAATATTGACTGACACAGTAAAATGACCGACGCAACGCCGAGTCTTACGGCAACGTCGGTCATTTTTTATCAGTGCGGTTTTCCCGCGATACACGGCACAGCCCCCCGCGCTTTGTTTTGAGCGCGGGAGGCTGAGTTTTGTTTTGCTGTTTTTCCGTATATGCGCGTAGGATTCGTAAAAGTGGACTTTTACAGCGCTATTGAAGCCCCATACAGCAGTACGGTACGCTCCGGCATTTTGCTTTCTATTGTTACACTCTTCAATTCTTTATCGGATACAAGCTCCGTTTCGAGCAGATATATACGGTAGTTTTCGAAATTTCTGTCATACGAAAAGGTAACTGCGTTTTTAAGGGACGGTGAGGACGGGTCGATTATCGACGAACCGTATGTCGTCATTACCGTCAGGAGTTCAATGCCGTTGCGGAGTTCTCTTGTGTATTCGCTTCCGTCCGTGTACTTCATTCTGAGCTCGGCGCACACCTCTCCGTACTCACCGTATATCGGAATGCCGAGCGCATAAAGTACATTGCCCAGTATCAGCAGTTTTTTTCCGCGCATTCCCACGTTAAAAGTAAACGATGGGAATATTTCGTTTATTGCTATGGGCTTACACAGCGCATCAAGATCTATGCTTCCGACGGTGCACAGCTTATCGGGAAGGCAGGGACCGTACTGTATTGTTCTGTTTTTCCGCATCATAAAGCGACCGCGGCATACGGCGGAATCTTTTGTGGCTGCGTCCCAAGCCTCTTTTTGAGCGGGTTCGCTGTCGGGTCTGCAAAGCGGTATCGGAGCGGTATCGGTATAATCTGTGCCGCAGGTGTTGTCTGCGGACATAAGGAAACGGGGTTCCTCTTTTTCGGACAGCTCGCGCAGAAATTTCTGATACGTATAATAATTGATCTTTGGTTTGCGATCGATCGTAACAAGCCCCTCGGTCTGTATGCCGTCGATGCAGGCACCCTGACCGCGGTTGAATTCGTACATATCCGCAAACGACCAGTATATCATTCCCGCAAGCATACCGTCGTCACGCGCTTTTTTCATACGATTGCAGAAGCGCATGAAGAGCGCGGGATTGTCAACGACATTCCAGCCTCCCCATTCGGTGAACACCAAGGGCTTTCCGGCAAACGCCCGGAAAATATCATTTATATTCGACGGACCGTTCTTGGCGGATTTTGTCCCCGAGGTAACGCTGTTTATATCCGTACCGTACGGATGGAAGGTGTAGAAATCAATATCGGCTTTTCCAAACATTTCCCGTGTCATTTCCGGATTCATGCAGTTCGCGCCGGATACATAGCGGTCGGGGTCGAGCTCGCGGCAGACCTTTACCGAGTCGCAGAGAAATTCCTGCGTGAAGATACACTCGTTAAATCCCATCCAAAAGGCTACGGACGTATTGCTTCGGTCGCGCGTTATGGTTTTTTTCAGAACCTCGAGCGCACCGTCGGTCAGAGTTTTATTGCTCATGTCCGACCACCAGAGCCCGGATTCCTCACTTACAAAGAGCCCCAATCTGTCGGCAAATTCTATAACCCGTTTATCGTGCGGATAATGCACAAGGCGGACGAAATTTGCCCCGAGCTCTTTTATCATCTTCAAATCTCTGATTATATCCTCGTCAGACAGTGTCTGACCCTTTTCGTCCTCTCCGAGGTCATGACGGCAGACTCCCGCGATAAAAAACGGCTTCCCGTTGAGATAAAAGCGTTTGCCGTCCATGCACAACGTGCGGAAGCCCACGGACATGGAATATTTGTCGGTTGCTTTGCCGTCTTTTATAAGGTACAGGCACAGCTCATAGAGCTGCGGAGTATCGGGAGACCACAGGTCAGGGGAGTCTACGGTGAAACGCAACAGTTTTCCGCCGTCGCTTGTAACGACGGTGCGCCCGCATCGGCAAAGCTCCGCATGTAAGGAATATCCGTTATCTGAATTTCCGAGAGTCGAGACATTGATTTCAACCTCTGCAGTCGCGAGGTCTTCGGACAGGCTCTGCCTGAAAAAAACGTCCGATATATATGTTTCGGGGAGTAATTCCAAATAGACGGCACGTATTATCCCGCCGTAGCAGCACCAGCCGTCCGTGGGACCGTAAGGGGCATTTATATCCTTAACAAGCACTGTCAGCTCATTGACGTCCCTTATAAGACTCGTAATATCAAACGAATAGTGACAGTACGGAAGAGTTTTTCCGAGTTCCGTTCCGTTAAGTATTATCGTTCCCTCATAGTTTATACCCTCAAATGTAAGGACGGTGCGGCGGTGCTCCTCCTTGTTTACGGAAAAACGGCGCATATATTCGGAGTCCCCGACGCAGTGATATGAACCGGGCACGGTACGCTCGGTATACTCACCCCCATTGATTCTGTACAGCCATTTTCCGCCGAGATCGATCTTTTGCCTGAACTCATTGATATACATTTCTGATTTCCTCTTTCAGTTTCTGTCAAATGTCATTGAATTAATTATTATATCGGATACCCAAAGGGCAGCCCCGAGTGCCGGAGCGGTTATATCAAGGTCGGAATAGAGAATCGAAACCTTTTTGTTGCCGTATATATGCTTGTTCATATATTCGTTTATCTGATTTTCAAAGAGTTTTCGCGCCTGTATCATGCTTCCGTAAAGTATAATTGAATCAATCGGGAAGAGATTTGCGAGGGTGCTGAATGCTGTGCCGAGATATTTGCTCATGTCCGAAAACAGACCGAGACAGATCTCATCGCCCTCCATTGCCATCAGCGCGAGCGCCATAAAATTGATATTGGGGTCGTATATGGCTTTGGAGACCTCGTAGTATCGGCGGAGCATACCGTCCGAGGAGGCGTATTCCTCAAGACAGCCGTTGTTCCCGCACACGCATCTCGGTCCGTTGTAATTAACGCATATGTGCCCGAGCTCGCTTATGTAATTACCTGTACTTATCGTGCCGTTGATTGCAAGAGAGAGCCCGATTCCTTTTTCAAGTCTCACCAGCGCCACATTGTGGTGGTGCTTGTTGCGTCCCAGACCATAGGTCCGTTCCGCAACCATAATGCAGTCCGGGTCATGTATGACAAAGGTCCTGATCCCGAATTTCTTTTCGAATATCTCACAGAGGTGTACGTCTTTCCAGCCGCTTATCTGCGGAAAGAAAATCGAAATGCCGTGGTTTGAGTCGATGATGCCCTGTGCGGCGATCCCGATTCCCAGAATATTCTTTTCGGACGGCTCGGAGCTTATCATCTCCGAGGTGATGTCGAAAAGCGTATCCATGACGTTGTCATATGTGAGCAGACTCAGGGGACGGAAGATCTGCTTTATGGTTTTTCCGCAAAGGTCTGTAAGCACCGCCGTTATTCCGCTTGCGTTCAAATCTATGCCTATTATATGATTAATGTTTACATTGATGGCATAATTTGTGGCGCGCCTGCCGACGCTGCCCTCGGATTTGCCTATCGTCACGATGTAATTCAGGTTGTAAAGCTCCTCGACCATGGCTGAAACCGAGCCCCAGCTCAACGATGTTATCTTCTGAAGCTCGCGCTTGGAAATCGGGCCGTACTTGTGAATTGCAATAAGAAGTGTACGGAGATTATTCTGCCTTATTGAGGCAACATTTGTGATTTGCATCGGCATTTTAACAGCTCCTTAATCTACGTTTTGTCACACTTATTATATCATTAAATGATATAATTGTCAACGAATTATGTGATAATATTGGAAATTATATGTCTCTCCGAATTTATTTGAGCCGCCAGTGGCGGCATGGAGATTAATATCTAACCGAACCGTTTGCCGATCTTTTCTGTACGATAGTTAGCTTCCTGAAAATTACACGGCGTAGTGCATCCCGAAAAGAGCCGCTCCGCATACTGTCTGATTGCCGTCGGGGTCCGAGAGAGCCGTTACTGTGTGCCTGACCGATATCTTCTCAAGAGCATTGTCCATACCGACTTCGATATAGGGACCGAGAACGTCAAAATCCCTTGTCACGCTTCCGCCGAATATGATGATTCCCGGGTCAAGCGTCTGACAGACACAGCCTGCGGCATATCCTATAAGTCTGCCGGCATCAGAAACGACGTCCTGCGCGATGGAGTCTTTTGCACGGGCAAGCGCGAAGACCTCTTTTGCGTCAACGCTTCTTCCCAGCTTTTCGGATGCGATTCTTGATATTGCCGTTCCCGAAGCATATGCCTCGAGACATCCGTGCGAGCCGCATCCGCACAGTCTTCCGCCGGGAACGACGACCATGTGCCCGAGCTCCCCGGCGCATCCGCTCTCGCCGAGTATTATTTTGCGGTCAATGCATAGACCGCTCCCGATCCCGGTGCTTACGGTGACATACAGGACAATGCTTTTGTCCTTGCCTTTGCCGAGAATGCTTTCATAATAGACCGCGGCGTTTGTGTCCTTTACAAGAGCGCACGGAACAGAGGTCTGTTCTCTTATATATGAGAGGATCGGCTCATTTTTGTATCCGAGAGTATGAACGTCGATTATTGTCCCCGACGATGGATCGAGGGGACCCGGAGAAGCTATTCCGAGGGAACGGAGTCCTGATAGCTCGGTTCCGGTTTCACGCGCCAGCTCGCGGCAGATTTCCAGCACTTTGCCTGTAAGCTCCCGACAACCCGGCGCAGATGCCGTGGGAAAATTCCTCTTTGAGAGCATATTCATGCTTTCGTCAAAGATCGCCACCGCCGTTTTTGTTCCTCCGATATCTATTCCTATACAGCAGTTTTTCATAAATCAATACCTCCGAAGCGCGATATGTTTGAGCACGTCTGCTCCAAGTTTACCATATGGGCAGGCATTTGTCAAGCATTATATCAATATTTAATATAATTATTCATGCCGTTTTTGCCGGTTTCGCAGACAGGCACTGACGGCACGGCAGTGAGAGGGTGATATATGTTGCCTGCGGGTAGGGAATGAAGAGATATTGTGTGA
>JBJDZF010000286.1:0-12671 GCA_051867855.1 Eubacteriales bacterium | reverse complement strand
TCGCGACGGCGTAGCTTATCCATAACCATTTCACCGATCTCCTTGGTGCTCACTTCGTTGGTCAGCGAATTCTGAAGCTCATTTTCAATTTCGCTTGCTATCTCCTCTGCGTTCACGGGGCGTTTCTGGCACGCCTTCATGAGCCCGGAAAGCAGCTTGTTGCGGTCATACAGTTCCTTCGTCCCGTCCTTTTTTACAACTATTATCTGCGAAGTCTCTATCATCTCGAAAGTCGTGAATCTCTTCTGACACGCAAGACACTCTCTGCGCCTTCTGATACTGTTACCCTCCGATATAGGACGGGAATCTATCACCTTACTGTCGGGATATCCGCATACGGGGCATTTCATTTTGCTCTGCGTCCTTTCGTATTTTTCGTCCGTCGGCGTAATCGGGGCAGCCTTCACACCGCGCCGTGCCGTCTTTATGCTCTATCACCACCTATTTTACCATACAATCTCAAAAAAGTAAATACTAATTTTTCCTTATACTAAATACAATCGCACTTCATATAGTCATCTACAACGTCGCACAGTGTGCAAGGGGTAACCGTATTCTCATAGAGAAGTTCGAAGAACCTTCCGGAGACTTCGCGGTCATTACCGACTGTATACCAATCGGAATCATCTCCGCTGTTAACACAAACCACATACCTTTTTACGGAGTAGATATTGATTTCATACAGCGTGTATAGCAGATCCAAGTCAGAGCACTGCACCTGTTTCGCACATATTTCCTTGATTTGCGGTTTCGTAGCTTTGATATCTGTGTTCACAATCATTTTAGAACCCCTTCCTTTTGCCTTTTCCCTTATTATACATTACATTATAATGTATTTGCCATTAAGATTTTTACAAAATATAGGATATATTCCTCCCCCATTTTAAAAATCGGTAACATTTTACAAACAAATTTATATTTATTCTCTATTTCTTGAAAATAGCGATTAATTATTCAATTTAAACTCATCAATTCCTTAAAAAAGTACTGTTTTTCGCAAAATCGAAAGAATAATATTACTCTAATTATTCACTTTTTGTATAGTCCGAAATCTCGCTCTTGCTCGCATTTCGGCTTTATTAGGGAATTGCATGCGCCTTTTTTCGCAATTAATAAAATTACATTGCAAAATTTTATTAATTAATGAATTAATAAGCAATATAGTTTCTATGAATATTTTTACATTCATTCCCGAAAAATACACACGGACAAGCCAAAATAATAATATTACATAGCCGCATGGAAAGCCTTCCGGAGCAAAAAACAACTTGAAATCAGAAATAATATGTAGTACAATATAGCAAGTAAATACGGAGGGCTTGCGGTTCTCCGCACACAACCCGTATGGATTCAAAAATAAAATTCTGCAAGAAGGAAGCCTTCGCACAAAGAAAGCTATGGTAACAAAAATGGAAAAGCCGGACAAAATGCTTCCGGATGCCTCACGGCAGGAGAGCGGCGAACGCACGTTTGCGGATAAGCTGCTCTGCACCGCCCTTGATATCGGCGAAAACATTCTGATATACGGCGGCGAAGTCAACCGCGTTGAGGACACGATGGACCGTATATGCAGGGCGTACGGAGCCGAACATACTGAAATATTCGCCATTTCCTCGCTGATTACCGCAACTGTCAGGCTCAAGGACGGCTCATATTCAACACAGGTGCGGCGCGTATCCTCCACGGAGTGTAATCTGTACCGCCTTGAACGCCTGAACTCCATCTCGCGCAAAATATGTTCCGAACAAACCCCTCTCGATACTGTGCAGGAGCTGATAAAGGAAGCAAAAAAAGCACAGCCCTACCCCGCGTGGCTGACTATCCCCGGCGCCATGATTGCCTGCGGCGGCTTTGCCGTTTTTTTCGGCGGAAACATATTTGACGGAATAGCCGCCGCGCTCATCGGAGCCGTACTGACACTCATGGATTTCGTGCGTTTTTCCTATGTCAACAAGCCTGCACGCGCGGCTATCAAATCCTTTTTGGCGGGTATTCTCTCGTATCTTGTTGTGATCGTCGGGATCGGCTCGAATGTCGACAAGGTAATGATAGGTACGATCATGCTCCTAATACCGGGAATCATGTTCGGATACGCCATCCGCGACCTTTTCTTCGGGAATATAATAACCGGATCACTCAAGATCGTACAATCCGTGCTTCTTGCGGGACTGATAGCGTTCGGTTATTTCGGCGCAATTCTTATCATGGGGAGGTTTCTCGCATGACAGTACTTCTCATAACCGCTCTTCTCGGAGCCGTCGGCTTTTCTCTGATTTTCAGAATGAACCTGAAATATCTTCCCATAACCTCCGTCGGCGCCATTGTTGCCTGCGCAGTGTTTTTTGCCGCCGATCGCGCCGGGTTTGACCTGTTTGCATCAAACTTCTTTGCCGCCGCCGTCGCGTCGCTTTACTCCGAGATATGCGCACGTATCCTTCGTGCCCCCGCCTCAATATTTCTTCTGCCCTGCATGATCCCGCTGGTGCCGGGAGGAATGCTTTATTACTCCATGAGCCATCTTATTTCGCACGACATAGACGGGTTCCTGCAATACGGCGGAGAGGCGGCGATGACCGCAGTCGGAATTGCCGGGGGAATGATAGCCGTATCCGTAGTTTGGAGCATAATATACAAGGTCATCCGCTCCCGCCGCAACCGTGCGGAGAAACGGTGAAATTACGTAACCGGACAGAAGAGCCAAGAGCCGACGCAGATTGCGTCGGCTCTTGGCTTTGTGGTTTTTCATATTCACTGCTTCCGAAAAGTCTCTTCTATCGTCTCGAGGATCTTGAACCTGACCGAATATGTCCCCGACTCACTGTCGGTTATGATCCTGTACTGCTCTCCCGTAAGTCCGATATCTATCATGGCGTCCTCCGGAGTTGCGGCACTTGCCGCGGAAACACAGAGCGGCGGAAACAGCACACACCACCAGTTACGCCCCTCCGCTTCACCCAGTTTTATCTGAAGAGAAACATATTTTCCCGATGGGAAGCAGAACGACTCGTAGTTTTTCGTAGGGTAGTTTTCTTTACAAAGCACTGCCTCTACGGGGTAATCGTATCCGTTTGCTCTGACGCACTCACGCGCCGCCTCCGAAATGCCCTCGAGATTCCCCGATATCACAGCTACGGCGTCGTTTATGTCGTTGCAGCCGTCGATAAGCTCCGTGGAATACCCGAGCACCGCATCGCGTACCTTAAGCTTGAGCTCCTGATCCTCCTCGGTGTCCGAATTTGCAATTACGTGGAGCCTTACGACATTATCGTATATCTCCTCCTCTCCGTGAACCGGCATGAGTCCCAGAAGCATAAAGACGGACAGTGAACATATCGCGAGAATAAGTATTTTCTTCATAATGACAAACGCTCCTTTTTGTTTGATTACGGTATACTAATCATTGCACAAAAAGGAGCGTTTTATTCACTTGTCAAAAATATTATGTCATGGCGAGCAGAATATTCCGATAGCTCATGTCGGAGTTCAGTGTCAGCTCACCGCAGAATTTTCCGACCGCTTCGGCTTTGCCCTTATGAGAAACATACAGACGGAATACCGCGGGATTCATTATCACCCCCGATGAGCCGAGCTGCTCCGACACATCGTAAAGGCTGCTTCCGGCAGCGATATTCACCGTAATTTCCCTGTCCGGCTTGACAAAAGCGTACATATCATTGGTCACCGATATCACGACACCGGACAAAAGGAGTGACAGGACGCAAAGCGGAATGATATATCCGAATGTTCTGCTTGCGGTTTTTCCCGCGGAAAGCTCCACCGTTTTTCCGCCGCCCCCGTCTGTGGAAATATTGGTTTGGAAATTCATTTTTTACCTCCGGAGCCAAAAAATTCACAGCAGTGATATTACCACCGCGATTATGTAAACTCCGAAGCAGGCAATGGCACACGGATCCTTGAGTACGTCGAGAAACGCGTCCCTCATCTGCGCCCCGCTTCTGAACACCGGCTTTCTGTAATCCGCAGAAACCCCGCGTCGCAGATAATTCCGATAAAGTCTCGCCGCCTCTGTGCAGAACAGAGCCGTTGAGGCAAAGAAGAGTATGCCGACGATAATTGTAAAGAGCTTTGAGCTGTTCGTTATGTTGTAAAGAGTGCTCATGTATGGCTGTCCGAAAATACCGAACAGATTATACAGGAAATGTGCGACCATGGCGCCGATCAGCGAACGCGTCGCATACATCACAAGAGAGAGCATGATCCCGCAGAAGATGTACACGGGCAGATTGCGGACATTGAAATGAAGAAGCGAAAAGAACACCGTGCTCAAAATAACGGCGCGTATCACCCCGCCCCTCTCGTATTCCCTACAAAGTATGCCTCGGTAAACGAACTCCTCACATATTGCCGGCAGAGCCGCATAAGCCAGAACAAGGTAAAGTCCCGTGGGGACGCTCCCGTCGTTTTTCGAGACAAACGTATCGTAAAGCGAGAAATTGTGCGAGAGACTTTCAAGCCCGCCGAACATTATGGCAAGCAAAAGTCCTCCCGTGATCATTGATACCGCCGAAACCGCTATTATCGGAATACATTCGGCTCTGAACGGTCTTATCCTCAACGTCCGTATGTAGCGCTCGCCCGAAAACCTGCACCAAAGCGCGCCCGGAATGAGGAATATCATGATCTGCAGAATGATCACACTCAGATATTCGTTGTCACGGTCTATAAGCGTCACGTCCACTATCTTTGAAAGCAAAAGCAATATATAAGTGGCGAGCACCACCACAGTCGGTGCGAGAGCGATGCTCTTGCTCCCATCACCGTTATTTTTGCCGCCGCGGCGCGCTTTGTATTCAGCATTTTTCTTTTTTGCACCGTCACGGTGCAAAAAATCCCCTGCCTGCTCTCCGTGCCGTGCCGCCTTCGGACGTGCGCCGTCCCGGTTTTTTTCCTTATTTCCCGGCAAGCTCGTATTTTCCTGGGGCTCCATCTGCGGCAAGCACCTCCTTTTCGGTAACTATTATGTCCAGAGGAATATCGGTCTTCTCATGCGGTAGTCCCTGTGCGCGCACAAGGCAACCGTAAAAAAGTCCCACGGAAATCCCCGTAAAATCGCACAGAAATCTGTCGTAAAAACCCTTTCCGTAGCCGAGTCTGAAGCCGTTTAAATCTGCCGCCAGTCCCGGAACGATGCAGATCGCCCGTCCGTCGGCGGGGGAATATTCCGGAGCGTCCGCACGCGGCTCGGGTATCGAATAGTTCCCGGGCAACAGAGAGCGGAGCGAATCGGCATAGCGAAAGGTCATCGTGTGACTGTTCGTGTCGCACAGAGGAAATGCTACCCTCTTTCCTCTTTTATATGCGTCCTCCGCGATCGGAAGCACGTCCGGCTCCGAGCCTATCGGATAATACATCAGGACAATGTCCGCGTCTGCATACTCTGCAAGAGAGATCAGATTCCGGGCAAGCGCCCTCGAGAGCTCTTCCCTCGCAAAACTCGAAATCTCGCGCCGAATTTTTGACAGTTCCCCGCGTAACAATTTTTTTCTCTCGGAAATTTCGGTAAGATACGGCATTTCAGTCCGCCATTACCCCTTTGCGTATTTTGTCGGAGGCTTCCTTGCCGAGCAGAGCGGATACGATCTCAAGTCCGAACTCAAGCGCAACGCCCATACCCGCCGCAGTGATTATCTTGCCGTCCTTTACGACTCTCTTATCCGATATGCGTGCGCCGACGAGCTTGTCCTCAAAGCCGGGATAACATATGGCGCTTTTACCCGAGAGGAGCCCGCGCTTGCCGAGTATCATAGGAGCCGCGCATATTGCGGCAATATACTTTCCGTTGAGCACGGCACTGTCAAGCGCACCGTGAACGACCGCGCTCGCATCGAGATTGAGCGTTCCGGGCATTCCTCCGGGGAGGATAACCGCATCCGGAGCGACGTCCGAATAATCCCTGTCGGTGATATCCGCCTTTACGCAAATTCCGTGAGAACCGCGCACAATAGGCGTGCCTATTCCCACCGTGGTAATTTCGAGTCCCGCACGCCGTATCACATCAAGCGGGCAAAGAGCCTCAACCTCTTCAAATCCCTCCGCCAAAAACAAATATATCATTTTTATCCACCTCCGACAATCGTTTTTTACACTACGATTAATTTTTTGCACTGCGTCTCTGCCTTATGCATCTCCCATAAAGTCAGCGAAGGCAAGCGGCTCATCCGCACGTTCGTCGCACAGGTATTTTATCATGCCGCACGTTTTGCCCCCCTCGCCGGACGGCACGGCAAAGCGTCTGAAATCCTCCGAGAGCAGACGGATATTACCCTGCCCGAGTGCTGTGTGCGGCTCTATTTCCGATGAATATCCCATTTTTCCGTACGTCCGTGCAAGACCTTCGTCAGCGGGAATCAGGCACACAAAGCCGCCTCCCGTAATTACGGCGCGTGACTCTGCCTCTGCCATCACCTCGCGAAACAGTCCTCTGCCGCGGTACTGCGGTCCAACGCACACACCGTAAATATAGAAGCCTCGAAGCGAAGTGCGTCCTCCCTGCCGACGTACTTCAACAGGCACAAGGCTTGCCATTGCGCTCACCGTCTCCCCCGAGTTCAGCATAACCGTATTTACACCGCGGCAGGCAAAAAACTCTCTTGCCGTCGCCTCACTGTCCCCGAAGCACTCCGTCCACATTCGTATTAGCCTTTCGCGCAAATCGGCTCGGAGGAGAGTGCACTCCGCTTCCGATGCGGTCATACCGTATTTCCGGCTCACTTTCCGAAGTGCGCGCAGAGTCCGTCTTTGGGAAGAACCGTCTCCTCGTGAGTTGCAAGATCTTTGACCTTGAGAGTTCCCGTCTCAAGCTCGCTTGCACCCATGATCACAACATGGCTGTAATTGTCCTTCAGCGCGTAATCTATCTGCTTGCCGAATTTTTTTGATCCTATATATACGGAGGACACAATGCCGTGCTCGCGCAGAGTCTGCGCAATCGCGGTGTACTCCGCATACGGTACGTCGTCGAATTTTGTAACGAGCACCTTTACGCCCTCTTTGTATATGTCGGGAATGAGCTTGTGAGTCACAAGGAAGTTTTCGAGCGTAACATCGCCGAATCCGAAGCCTACACCGGTAATATTCGTATTTTTGACAAAAAGTCCGACCAGATTGTCGTATCTTCCTCCGCCGAACATTGCGCGGTTGTTTTCGGGCGCCTCATCGAACACCTCAAAAACAGTTCCCGTGTAGTAATCGAGTCCGCGGATGATGCCGAAATCGAATACGCAGTATTTTTCAAGTCCCGCGGCACGCAAAGCCGTGAAAAGCTCAAGCAGTTCTGCAGAGCCGCGTGAATCCGGGCAAAGCGCGCACGCCTGTTCCACGCTCATGGAATAAAGTGCGTCAATGGCGCTGATTTTATCTTCGGAGAGTCCGAGAGCCGTAAGCTCCTTCTCATACTCCTCGCACGGAATTTTATTCTTTCTGTCAACGACCTTGGAGACCTTGCGACTGCCCTCGGCATCGGTCCCGGCAATCGAGGCGATAACGTCGTTGAAGAAACGGCGGTTGTTTATGTGTACTCTGAACATACTTTCGTCCGCGTTGAAAACACGCAGGAGTGACACTGCCGTCGATATCACCTCAAGGTCTGCCTCATAGGTGTCGGTGCCGAAAATATCCACATTTACCTGCCAATGCTCGCGCAGTCTTCCCCTCTGCGGTCTTTCGTATCTGTAAAGATTGGGAATCGAAAACCATTTGAGCGGGAAATTCAGCTCACCTATTCTTGCGGCGACAAGGCGGGCAACGGTGGGTGTCATTTCGGGACGCACCGCGAGACGGCGCCCTCCTCTGTCAGTGAAATTATACGTTTGCTCGTTTGCGATCTCCTCGCCGCTTTTGGCGATATACATATCGAGGGACTCGAGCATCGGTCCGTTATATTCCTCAAACGCCGCCAGCTCAAGCGCGGAGCGGATCTTTCCGAAGAACCAGTTCCGCAGTTTCATATCAGCGGGGTAAAAATCTCTTGTTCCCTTATAGGGTTGGGTAGACAACAACTGTGCGCACATTTTTGTCAGGATTCCTTTCAACAATTAAATACCGTATTTCCATACACTGAATTATATCACACCCCCGCGCCTTTGTCAATCGCGTGACATTCACTATTCTTCCCGCTTTGAATTTATTTTTTTAAAAGTCGGAAATCACTTGACAAGGCGGTGTGCACGTGTTACAATAATCGGACTTGAAAACAGTGCCCGACGCAAACCTGTCGAGCCGTATCCGAGGAGATTTGATCATGACCTTAAGCCAAAAAAAAGCGGACCCTTTCAGCGGATCTCTGATGAAAAATATTATTATATTTTCCATACCGCTCATACTCACAGGTCTTTTGCAGACGTTTTACAATGCCGCAGATCTCATGGTGGTCGGCTTTTTCGATGGAGAAACCGCACTTGCCGCCGTCGGAAACACGGGTTCTCTCAACAATCTTGTGGTCGGACTTTTCATGGGGCTTTCGGTCGGCGCGGGCGTATGCGTGGCACACGATGTCGGCGCAAACCGACGCGACAGCATTACAAAAGTCGTTCACACGTCGATCCTCGTCGCACTCATACTCGGCGTTGCGGTATCGGTTTTCGGTGTTCTGTTTGCACCCAAGCTGCTTGCCCTCATGGATACCCCCGAGAATGTGATCGCCCTTTCCACGCTCTACATACGCATCGTATTCTGCGGAATTCCCTTCTCCATGGTGTATAACTACTCGGCGGCAATGCTGCGTTCCACGGGAGACACCAAGCACCCGCTTATATTTCTGTCAATTTCGGGACTGGTCAACATTGTAACCAATGTCGTTCTTGTCGCAATCTTCAAGCTCGGTGTGGCAGGCGTAGCGATTGCAACACTGCTCTCGCAGGCGCTTTCCTGCGCAATGATCGTTATCTTTCTTATGAGAACCGACGGCGCCTTGAAATTTTCTCCGAGAAAGCTGAGAATATATCCCGACAAGCTGAAAAAAATTCTGACGATAGGTATTCCGTCGGGACTTCAGGGAACTCTTTTTTCTCTGTCAAACGTTATAATCCAGTCGTCCGTCAACAGCTTCGGCTCCACAATAATGGCGGCAAATTCAGCCGCCTCAAATCTTGAACAGTTCGTCTATATATCCATGAATGCACAGTACCATTCGTCCCTGACATTTATCGGTCAGAGCGTCGGCGCAGGAAGATATGACAGGATAAAGAAGATCCTCGGGTATTGCTGCATCGTTGTAAGCGCGACCGGAATTCTCATGGGACTTCTGATAATCATTCTCCGCTACCCGCTTCTGAATCTGTATGCTCCGAATCAGCCGGATGTAGCCGCCGCCGCTGTCACAAGATTGTTTATTATTCTTCCCGCATACTGGCTTTGCGGAACCATGGAGGTATTCTGCGGCGGACTTCGCAGTATGGGCAAGTCCTTCCTCGCCATGGTTATTTCTCTCATGGGCGCATGCGCCTTCCGTATCCTTTGGGTCAAAACCGTATTTGCAAGCGTGGGAACAATTGAATCTCTCTATATTTCATATCCCGTCTCATGGCTTTTGACTACTCTTTGCCATATGGTATTCTGTATGATCCTGATCCGACGATTCATGAAAATCAAAAAACAGAGTCTATAATTTTTTGCGGGGAGGAAACTTCTTAAAAGAAGCTTTTCTCCCCGCACCCCTCTTTCAAGAACTTCAAACTTGGATAAACCATAACAGGTTTAAATGGGGTGCGGGGGAGACTTTTCTTCGAAAAGCCTCCCCCGCAGGGAATTACAGTCACAATATTGTCGGTCTTTTTATTATTCTGTCACAATTCCGTAGCCGTCGCATATTGCCTTAAGCTCGTCATGAACGAGATTTACGTTGCGTTGGACGAAAGCTTCATCCTCTGCTGCGACAGTTCTGTCCAGATTATTTGCGAAAGATTCTTCCATCGCAACCAGTGCAAGTGTGTGGTTATCGGGTGAGGCGGTATCATTATTTACCGCACTTACGAATCCGTCATATACTGTACCGGAAGCCACGACAGCTTCAAACTTCACGCCTGCAAGCGAGCTTACGGAAGCTATGCCGCTGTCCGACGTTGCACCGTTAACTGCCGTCTCGGCGTTCTCAAGAATCGTATCAACATATGTCTTTGCGACGTCATTTACGATCGCTCTCGTCTCGGCAGCCTGGGTGCGCAGCTCCGCAACAGTGTCATACTTGACTATTGCAAGCTCGCCTGCTGCCAGCTTTGCTTCCTCGGCGTCGGTAATGTTACCCTCAAGATCATTATTGTTGCTGATTATGAAGGCAGCTATATCGGCACGGATTTCAGCTATTGTCTCCGAATAAGCATTGCGGTCTTCAACACTGTCAAAATCAGTGGATACCGTCTTTGCATCGAGAGCCTCGATAGCGGCGTGAATAGCCTCAATGGTATCGGTCAATTCTTTGAGGGTCTTCTCCGCTTCGAGGAGAGTATCGTAGTTTGTAATTTCATATGTAGTGTCGTCGGACACTATCTTGTACTGCTCTGCTGCAAATCCTTCGGGGACTGCGGTGCCGTTGAGCCATGCGTCATATGCCGCACGTGCCGCCTCTATTGCAGACTTCCTGCTTGTCGAAACGGTTCCGATAGCGTTGATTGCATCAATAACAGCCGCGGTCTCTGCCTTCTTTGCCTGTTCGAGCGTGTTGAAGTCAGCCGCCATCTTCACGACTGCGTCGTAATCCGCCTTGTTCACGGTAAGTGTATCGCTCAAAACGTATCCGTTGTCTCCGAAGTCGATGACGCCCTCGCTCGTATAAACACCGTATTTCTCATACCAACCGAGCACTGCGCTGACTTTTTCTCCGTCGTATATGGTAACGGTAATACCGTCGACCTCACCGAATACGGTCTCATATTCACTGCGGGCATTCTCACGGAGTATCGAATACTGTGCTCTCTTATCCGAAAATTCTCCGTAATAATCCGCAGGCGTCTTGCCGGGTTCAAGCACATAATCAAAGTTGCCGAGCTTTTCGGTGATTACCCATGTATTGTATGCGACCAGTGCCGCATTGATCTTATCACCGCTGAGCAGGTTAACTTCACCGATCGCATTTACCGCATCAATGAAGTTTGCAGCCGCTTGCTTGAATGCTGCGACCTTGCTCTCGTAATTCTCACTTACTTCACTGAAGTAAGCGTGATCAACCATCTTGTAGTTGTCGGAACCTTCCGAATTTTCGGTGGGCAGCTCTGCATCATAAGGATCCGCAAAATACTTTTCAACCCAGGTCTTGATAGCCTCTTTGATATTCTCACGCTCGGTGTAATTTGTCTGGGTTGCGCCGTTTGCGATGATAGAGGAATCCAGAGCGGCGATATCGCTGTTGATCTTGTCCGCTTCTTCCCTTGCCTCTTTGAGCATCAGAACACGTTCTTCTGCGGCGACAAAGGCGTTATATGTATCCTCGAATCCCTCGACATCCGAAAGCTTGTTGTCCTCATAGGAGATCCAAACGTCGAACTCTTCTCTGATTCCCGTCAGATCGGTCTTATCCGTGATAAGAGCCTTGAGTGCATCATCCATATCGGCCTTGATACCGGCGCCGTCGGAGATCTGTATGAGTTTGTTGCGCTCGGCAATATACTGCTCATATCTTACACTGTACTGCGTGTAAAGGTCGGTCAGATCAATGCCGGCTTCACCGTACGACTTTATTTCGTCATTGATTTCCTTGACGTTCTTGTCGAGGGCATCACCGATAAGAGTTTTAGCTTCATCAAGCATGGACTTTGCCTCATCGAGCATATCCTTTGCGGATTTATCGAGAAGTGTCTGTCCCTCTACGGCGATGTATTCATCAATTTCGTCAAACTTGGATCTGACATCACAGAGCTTATTGTAGATCTCATCGGTAATCGAAGCTACAGCGTCGGCTTCTGCACTGAACGCATCGAGTATCTCCTGAATACGCTCAACGCTTGTTGCTCTCAAAATCTTTATGTAAGCTTTCTGATATGCATACGCTATGCTATCGAATCCGTCCTGTGTATACAGTTTCGGAGAGTAATTATCAAATTTCTCATCCAATTTGTTCAAAGCATTTTCGACGATCTCGTCGGTTGCTTTATCCCAGTCCTCAAGCTTCATCGCGGCTTCTGTCATCACCTTGTCCGCATCACTTATAGCCTGCTCAAGCTCGCTCTTAAGGGCGGCATTCTCGTCGGCTGCTGCCTTTTTTGCCGCCTCTATCGCGGATTTGAGATCGGCAACAGCATTTGCCAGAGCAACGGCATTGCCCTTGTCGGCTTCTTCGGAAGCCTTCTTAACTGCGTCGATGGCGGCATTGAGATCTGTGACAGCCTGCTCGAGTTCGTTCTTAAGAGCGGCATTCTTATCATCAGCCTCTTTCCTTGCCGCTTCTATCGCGGCACTGAGCTTGTCTATCGCTTCCTTAAGCGCATCGGCATTCTCTTTGTCCGCATCGGATGCAATTGTCTTTGCTGCCTCTATTGCGGCATTGAGGTCAGCGACAGCCTTTTCAAGTGCATCGGCATTGACCTTGTCTGCGTCAGCAGTAGCTTTCGTCACTGCTTCTATTGCGGTATTAAGGTCGGCAACAGCCTTTGCCAAAGCCTCGGTGTTGCCCTTGTCGGCTTCTTCGGAAGCCTTCTTAACTGCGTCGATGGCGGCATTGA
>JBJDZF010000285.1:0-2911 GCA_051867855.1 Eubacteriales bacterium | reverse complement strand
TCATTTACATATTCCAAGGAATTTACCTCCGCAAGTTTATCCTCTGTTTCGCTGTATATATAATTGTTTTTCTTGGAAAGAGTCAGAGTATTCTTATTATCTCTGTCCTTTATAATCTCAAGAAACTTAAAAATAAGATTTACGCTGTATTGTTCGTTAGATGCGTACATTATAAGTGAATCGCCACTGAGCACAACGGCAAAATCTTTTGATTCATTTATTTTGCCCCTGATGCTGCTGTAATCCCCGTTCTCGGGAAATGCACCCACAAGTATCTGTTTCTTACCTTCAACAGCAAAAGCAGATACAGGTATCAATGTGCCACATTCCATAAAGATCACCGTTGAAAGACGGTTGGCAAGGGATGCAAAATACGGCATGGATTTGGAATATGTTATGGTATATTCGCTCTTTCCGTCCTTCACTATTTCCAGAGTGTTTAGATCTTCGACATAATTGTCGGAGGACACGGTATCGCCTGATGTGTCCTCTACGTTATTGCCGTCTTTTTTGCATGATGTCGCAGACATAAGCTGCGCCAGAACGAGTATAAGTACAAGTATTCTTGCAGAAATTTTTGATAATTTCACGTTAATTACCTCATTTTAAAAATCCGGTCTCCGGTAAGTCATCAGTATTTTACCGTAATACTATTAAGAAGCAAATTATATTTGACCGGCGATCTGAAGCGACTCACGTACCATCGGGATACCGTGTCAGGTACCTCATTCCGGTACAACGGGCATCTCAAAAATTATTTTAATCACCGGAATCCATGCAAAAAACGGGGGAAGATACACGATTAGATGATCTGACCCCCGTTTCTTTTATGAATAATCAGTCTATTTTGCTCATAAACTCGTCGAATTTTGCACCGTACACGCTTCCGTTCTGATTCCACCACACAGTCAGAGTGATTTCATTGTCATCAAGACGCCTGTCAAAAGCATCGTAGTAAATATCAAAATCGTTTGCAAAAGAAAGTGCAAAGTCTATATACAGAGTATTTCTGATGAGGTCAAGCATTTCATATGACTCGGGGTCTCTTGCAGACTGTCCCTTAAGAGTTCCCTCAAAGAAAGCGGGACGTATAAGTTCATAGCTATAATATCCGAGAGCCTCAAGAAGAATCGTGGACATCTCAAAATCTTTCGCATTTACGGGTATTGCGAATATGGTTCCGCCTACAGAACCGCTGATATAGTCCTCTTCTTCGGAATATTTGGGATTAATAAGAATTCCGTAATCGTTTTCCATCGCTCTGATATCTTTTGCTATTTCAAGATTCCCGCCGCAAAATACGGACTGATTATTTATGAATTTTTTTGCGTTCTGGCTGTTGCTTCTGTTTAAAACAATACCTTCATTAGAAGAAATGGCACTTGATACCATTTCATATAATTCTATTGTTTTTGAATTATAGAAACTCGTGGAAAGAACACCGTTGTCATTTTCTATATACTTTATACCGCACATTGTCGGCATTGCCCTTGTTACGCCCTCGTTTATGCACAAACCCAAAACATCATCCGAGGCAATTGTATACTGACCGTTTGAGTCCGCATCGGTACCGATATTTTTGGACAATCCGAAGAGGAGTTCCCAAGTCCATTTTCCGGATTTCACAAGCTCGTACGGATTGCTGAATTCGGCATCGTTCTTATATATGTTGTCGTACATTTCTTTATTGAAATAAACGACCGTCATACATCTGAGCATATCGACCGACAAGTCACCCGTAATGGTATATATCTTGTCGTTCATTTTTATTGCTTCCGTATAAGTGGGCAACCACCACCCTTTGTCAACATTCAGATATTCAGCGGATGCGAGATCCGACCAAATGCCCTCAATAATGAGATCGTTTCCGAACATTGCAGGAGAGACGATATCATAGCAATCGTCGCCTGAAGAGTTTGATGTCCTGATTTCGGTCTTGAATGCCGCCTGCCCCGAATAGTATCCATTCATATCGGAGATGTCAAATTTAACGCCGAAGGCTTCTTCTACGGCTGAATTGCGCTTCAGGACCGCCAGATCTATACCGGAATTGCTGCTGTCCTCACTGATTACATGCCATTCCACAGATTGACTGCGGATCAGCATTCTTACCACACGGCGATCGTCCCCCACCTGATAGTTCCTGTCGGGCTTTTCGTACACATACGAAGTGTCGGCAGCGGTCTCGGTACTCGCATCCTCTGATGCGGAGGAGTAGTCCGTATTTTCTTTTTCCTCTCCCTTTGAACATGCCGCAATCGGGAACAGCATCAAGACTGTAAGTACTGTTGCAATAACCTTTCTCATAAAAACTCCTTTACCCAGGCAACACCGTCACCAATCATATTCGTTTACGGCATCCGATTGCTCGCCGATATTCTCTAACTTGGGCGCCTCAGTCTCGGCATCACTGTTATCACCGTTATCGCCGTTGTCGCCGTTATCTCCGTTATCGACGTTGCCATTACTGTTGTCGTTGTTCACGGGTGGCAAAGTAGCTTCAGGTGCGCGTGTTTCCGTCACGTCCTCGGTTTCGGAATCATCAGTAACTTCACCGACAGTCACATTGTCAGACGTATCCTGGTCGACCGTGCTCTGCTTCGCACACGCGCAAAGCAGAGAGCCCGACAAAAGTAATACCGCAAGGATTGCCGCAGGAATTCTAATCGTTTTCTCACCATGTAAACTCATTATTCCCTACTCCTTCAGCCTCCGCCACCAAAGGTGAAACGGTTACAATATCGTTTGCTTCAAAAGATATCAATTCAGCAGTGGGAGCAAAATATATGTCTGTTTTATACATCTTGTCATCATCCCTCTTTTATTTTTTTACTGTAGCAAATGTTCCGTCGGCATTAAATGTAAGTGTATACGCATTACCGTATTCTTTAGTTCCGTCTGTAAGTATAAC
>JBJDZF010000284.1:0-2935 GCA_051867855.1 Eubacteriales bacterium | reverse complement strand
TGCCGAAGCTTGAGAACGTACTTGTTCTTCAGGAGCACGAGCGCGGTGAGGTCACTCTGGTCGTGACGGCGGAAACAGAGGGAGTAGTACCCGACGGTGTGAGTTACAGAGCGGAGATAATTTCACCGCTCGGTGAGAGGGTCAGCGTCTTATCCGACGACGCTCACTTCCGTATACAGATCAAGGATCCGCTTCTTTGGTGGCCGAACGGCTACGGTGAACAGCCGCTTTATTCTCTTCGCGTAAGTGTGGTGAGGGCGGGAACCGAGCTTTCGTCTGTCGAAAAGACCATAGGGTTGCGAACGATAACCGTCAGCCGAGAGAGAGACGAATGGGGCAGGGAATTCTGCTTTGAGGTAAACGGCAAAAAGATATTCGCAATGGGTGCGGATTATATTCCGGAGGACAACATTCTGCCGAGAATTACCGCACAAAGAAGCGAAAAACTTATTCAGTCCTGCGCAATGGCGAATTTTAACTGCCTGCGCATATGGGGCGGAGGCTTTTATCCGTCCGACGAATTCTATGAGCTTTGCGACCGGTACGGAATTATTCTGTGGCAGGATTTCATGTTTGCCTGCCTTAATGTATGGCTGAATTCCGATTTCGAGGAAAATGTCGTAAATGAGATCAGGGACGTGTTGCTGCGGATAAGACACCACGCGTGCGTCGGACTCATCTGCGGAAACAACGAGATGGAAATGGCGTTTTGTGAATGGAAGATCCCGAAGGATGAGCTTGTAAAATCCGATTATCTGCGGCTCTATGAGCGTATAATGCCGGATATGTGCGAAAAATACGCGCCCCAGATCTTCTACTGGCCGTCCTCGCCCTCCTGCGGCGGAGGGTTTGACGATCCGAACAGCGCAGACGACGGAGACGCGCATTACTGGGAGGTATGGTTGCGCAATGCTCCCATGGAATCCTACAACGATTACTATTTCCGTTTCTGCTCGGAATTCGGCTTTGAATCTTTCCCCGACAGAAAAACCGTCCGTTATTATACCGGAGGTGTGGGTGAAAATCCTCTGTCGGATGTAATCGAATTTCATCAGAAGCGTGAGCAGGCGAGCGTTAAGTTGGTTACATATGCCGCGGACAATTTCCTGTACGCTTCGGACTTTGACAATTTTGTCTACACGACGCAGATAGTGCAGGGTGAGGCGATACAGTATGCCGTGGAGCATATGCGCAGATTCCGCGGCAGGTGCATGGGTGCTGTGTATTGGCAGCTCAACGACAGCTGGCCCGGGCAGACATGGTCGTCCGTCGATTATTTCGGCAGATGGAAGGCCCTGCATTATTTTGCCCGCCGCTTTTTTGCGAGGCAGACGGTTTTTGCGCATAAGTACGGGGACAAGACGGTGTTCGTCGCATCCAACGAGACCCTCGGGCGCTTTGAAGGCCGCTGTCGCATACGCGTGAAAAACAACGCCTTTGAGGTGCTCTGTGAGGAAAATATCGATTTTTCATTGCCGCCGCTCAGCTCGGAGGATATTAAGATCTTCGATACGGCAGAAGTGATGCAGGGACTTGAAAATCAGAGATTTTTCGAGTACACCGTGTTTGACCGAGCGGACAGGGAGCTGTTCAACGGAGCCTTTGTGTGTATCAAAAACAAATTTTACCATTATGACTGTCCGCATATTTCGTATTCGCTCGAAAAGGACTCCGACACTTATGTACTCAGGCTTTGCGCACGGGCGTTTGCACGGTACGTGGAGATATCGTCGGATAAATACGACCTAATATCCGATGACAACTATTTCGACATTACCGACAACGGAGTGCGAAGCGTGAAAATCAGCGCACCCGGCGTTACCGACGCCTCGGATCTTGAAAATTCGCTGAAAATAAGGTGCGTATATGATATCGATAAATGAACGGAGGAGTAAAATGAAGGCAGGAAAAATACTATTGTGTTTTGCTTTGTGCTTTGTTATGATTTTCGGCAGTGCCTGCGCAGGAAACCGCGACGACGTACCCGGTACGGATACGGGCTTGGATACACATGAGTCGTCTTCTGCCGGGGGTGAGACCTCGGGTACGGGTAACTTACCTGATGAACCGGATCCGGTTACTTATACCTATGACGAGCTTGTAAGCGCCCTTTCACCGATCGCGGCGTGGAACTGCGAGCCTTCGGAGGACGGGAAAACGGTTGCCGACAGTGTGGGCGGAATAACCGGAAAAATGGTCAACTGCGACTCGGTTGACGGGAGGACCGGCAAGGCGATCCAGACGTACGCGGATGAGAAGAGCTACATAGAGCTCGGCACGGGCACCCTCGGTAAGCTGATGAACGGGAAGAGCGCGGTTACATTCAGTATGTGGATAATGCCGTATGTCAATTATGCCGATACATACAGACTTCTCACCGTACAGATAAACAATAAAACGGCGGGCTTCCACGTTTACTACAAGGAGGGAGGCATACTTGTCGGAGGCAGAAGCAATCTCAAGGATTCTTTTGTCGCAAGGGACTTTTCATATAATCTTGACGATAAGACCCTCGCCTCATTCGGGGATTATACGAATGAGGGCAGATGGCAGCATATAGTTATGACTCTTGACTTCGCGGGAGACAATGTCCTTTTGTATGTAAACGGGACAAAAATTTACTCGCTTACGAACGTCAATTTCGACGGCACCCAATTTGCGCTCGGCAATCCCGCTGATACGGATGCCTTCGGAGGTGCCGCTACGGATAAGGTCCTCAGCTTCAACGGCATTACCGATGAGATAATGATGTTTGACCGGGTGCTTACCGCAGAGGAAATACTCATGCTCTACCGCGAGGAGGGGACCGATAATTCTCCTGCCGCCGATGAATATCTGATCCGGGATATCGTGGATAAAATGGGGGACGGCTTTGCGGTGTTCAAGGACAGCACGAACGTCCTGCACAACGGCATGATAGAAAAAATTTACCCGT
>JBJDZF010000283.1:0-2970 GCA_051867855.1 Eubacteriales bacterium | reverse complement strand
TAAAGGTGTTTTCCAACAATACCGTATACCCCGAGTATGTTCTCGGCTTTGACCTCAAGGACTGCGGAGTGCTTGAGAAGGCGAGAACCCCGGTGCTTCTCGAGATACTTGAGCAGTCGGGCGGGGACGTAGATGCCATCAAGGCAATGGCAAAGGAGAGGATCGCTGAGCTTTGCCCCAGACACATAACAAAGGACGATATATTCGCATCCATCAACTATCTGCTCAATCTCACTCACGGAGTGGGCAAGGTGGATGATATCGACCATCTCGGCAACCGCCGTATCCGTTCGGTCGGAGAGCAGCTGCAGAATCAGCTCCGGATCGGCTTTACGAGAATGGACAAGATAATCAAGGAAAGAATGACCACGCAGGACAACGAAAAGCTCACACCGCAGGCGCTTATCAATATCCGTCCTGTAACGACGGCTGTCCGTGAGTTCTTCGGTTCATCACAGCTTTCCCAGTTCATGGACCAGAACAACCCGCTTGCAGAGCTCACGCATAAGCGCAGACTTTCGGCTCTCGGTCCCGGCGGACTTTCGCGTGACAGAGCGTCCTTTGACGTGCGTGACGTTCACTACACGCATTACGGACGTATGTGCCCGATAGAAACCCCCGAAGGTCCTAATATCGGTCTTATTTCCTATCTTACGACCTATGCCCGTATCAACGATTACGGATTTATAGAGGCTCCTTACCGCAAGATCGATAAGGAAAAGGGTATTGTCACTGACGAAGTCGTTTATATGACCGCTGATGTCGAGGACAATTATATAATCGTTCCCGCCAACGAGCCGCTTGACGAAGAAGGGCATTTCATAAACGCTAAGGTCACGGCGCGTGACAAGGGCGAGTTCATCGAGATCGCCGCTGACAAGGTAGACTTCATGGACGTATCCCCCAAAATGGTGGTGTCCGTTGCAACCGCGATGATCCCGTTTCTTGAGAACGACGATAACTCACGTGCACTCATGGGATCCAACATGCAGAAGCAGGCGGTGCCGCTTATGGTGACCGACAACCCCATTGTCGGTACGGGCATGGAATACAAAGCGGCTGTGGATTCGGGAGTCGTGGTCATCGCAGAGCACGCAGGATGTGTTGAGAGAGTCGATGCAGACAAGATAGTCGTTGCGTGCAATGACGGACACAAGGATGTATACGATCTTATAAAATTCAAGAGGACCAACCAGGGAACCTGCTACAACCAGAGACCTATCGTAAATAAAGGCGATACTGTTGAGGCAGGTCAGATAATCGCGGACGGACCTGCGACTTCCCACGGCGAAGTTTCCCTCGGAAAGAACGCTCTCATCGGATTCATGACCTGGGAGGGTTATAACTACGAGGACGCGGTCCTGCTTAACGAAAGACTTGTCAGAGATGACGTCTATACCTCACTTCACATCGAGGAATATACCCACGAGGCAAGAGACACAAAGCTCGGACCGGAGGAGATCACACGTGAGATCCCCAACGTCGGAGACGACGCACTCAAGGACCTCAACGCGGAGGGTATAGTCAAAAAGGGTACCGAAGTACGTGCGGGCGATATACTTGTGGGTAAGATCACTCCCAAGGGAGAGACAGAGCTTACAGCAGAGGAAAGACTTTTGCGCGCGATATTCGGGGAAAAGGCAAGGGAGGTTAGAGATACCTCGCTCCGCCTGCCTCACGGAGAATCCGGTATAGTTGTCGACGTCAAGGTGTTCTCACATGAAAACGGAGATGATCTTGCGGCGGGAGTCAATAAGGTCGTGCGCGTTTATATCGCGCAGAAGAGAAAGATCTCGGTCGGAGACAAGATGGCGGGACGTCACGGAAACAAGGGTGTCGTTTCGAGGATCCTGCCCCCCGAGGATATGCCTTTCCTGCCGGACGGTACACCGCTCGACATCGTGCTTAACCCCCTCGGCGTGCCTTCCCGAATGAATATCGGACAGGTGCTCGAGGTTCACCTCGGAATCGCCGCAAAGAGACTCGGCTGGAAGATAATGACCCCCGTGTTCGACGGAGCAAATGAAAGAGACATTATTGAATGTCTGCGTATGGCGGGTTACAGCCGCGATATCTGCCCCGGCGAGAATGTGGACGGCAAGGAGCTGTTCATTGAAACGGTCGACGAGAACGGCAAGAAGGACCTTCAGCTCATTCCTCATGAGACCAGACAGAACCCCGAGGAGATGGCAAAGATATTCGCAGAGAATACCGTCAAGGTCATCGACGGAAAGACCATTCTTTACGACGGTCGTACGGGTGATCCTTTCGACAACCCCGTAACCGTCGGAATCATGTACTACCTCAAGCTCCATCACCTTGTAGACGATAAGATCCACGCGCGTTCAAACGGTCCGTACTCGCTGGTAACACAGCAGCCTTTGGGCGGTAAAGCGCAGTTTGGCGGACAGAGATTCGGAGAAATGGAGGTGTGGGCACTCGAGGCTTACGGTGCCGCATACACACTCCAGGAGATCCTGACTGTCAAGTCGGACGATATCAACGGACGGCGCAAGGCATACGAGGCAATAATCAAGGGACAGAATATCCCGACCCCGGGTGTTCCGGAATCCTTCAAAGTGCTTGTCAAGGAGCTTCAGTCTCTTGCGCTTGACGTATGCGTGCTCGATAAAGACGGAAACAAGGTTCAGCTCTCCAGCATCTGCAATGACGATGACATCTCACCCTATTCCAACAAGCTTGCAAACGCGGCGTTTGAGGAGCAGGTCGGTGAGACTGTCGAGACCGACGAGCTTAAGGATTCTTTCCTTATTGACGGTGCGGATGAATTCGGAGATGACTCGGAGGACGATGAAGTGTTCGGCGACGACCTCGGCATCGACGCTTCCGACGACGGCTTCATGGACGAAGATGATGATATTTAAAATTGGTAAGGAGAACAGCTGTGGAGCATAATGAATTTGATTCGATAAAAATCGGTCTGGCGTCTCCGGATATGATCAGAGAATG
>JBJDZF010000282.1:0-12946 GCA_051867855.1 Eubacteriales bacterium | reverse complement strand
TTTCCTGCGCATAGTGGAAAACCGCGCAGGCAGGGTCGAGCGAAAGATTCTGATACGGCACTATGCGTGCATCGTGCCATCCCTTTCCCTCATTGTAATCCATCATGAACATATGGTCCGTGAAGTATTTGCCGAAACCGAGATTGTTCCAGTCCGGCTTTGCCTTTTTGCTGCTTACCGGTTCAAACCTGATATCAAGCATTAAAAATCATATCCTTTCTTTATATGTCTTTTGACGCGGTCAGATGTTAGCCGCGATTATACTTCCCATTTCCGTGCAGGAGACAAGAGTCTTACCCTCTTGCATTATGTCTGCCGTTCTGTAATTGTCGTCAAGCGCCTTGTTCACGGCAGCCTCCACGCGATCCGCCTCGCTTGCCATGTCGAAGGAATAGCGCAACATCATGGCTGCGGACATTATAGTGCCGATGGGGTTTGCGATATTCTTCCCTGCGATATCCGGCGCCGAGCCGTGAATCGGCTCGTACATACCGAGCTTGCCGCCGGAAAGGCTTGCAGACGGCATCATTCCGATCGAGCCCGTAAGCATACTTGCCTCGTCCGAAAGAATGTCTCCGAACATATTTTCCGTGACTATGACATCGAACTGTGCGGGATTTTTGATAAGCTGCATCGCGGTATTGTCAACGAGTATATCGCTGTATTCAACGTCACTGTACTCCCGCGCAAGTCTGTGCATAACATCTCTCCACAGTCGCGAGGAATCAAGCACATTCGCCTTATCGACCGACGCGAGCCTGTGTGAGCGCTTGCGCGCCGACTCGAAGGCGACGCGACCGATTCTCTCGATCTCCGCCTCGCTGTATGTCATCTCGTCGGTTGCCACTCTCATACCGTCCTGCTCGACGGTCCTGCGCGCACCGAAATAAATACCGCCTGTCAGCTCTCTGACTATCATGAGATCAATGCCGTTCCCCACTATCGTTTCCTTAAGCGGAGAGGAGGAGGCAAGCTGAGTGAAAAGCTTGGTGGGGCGGAGGTTAGCGAAAAGTCCCAGCTCACGGCGAACCGCAAGAAGCGCCTTTTCGGGTCGCACAGACGGGTCAACTCCGTCCCATTTAGGGCCTCCGACCGCGCCGAGCAGAACGCTGTCCGCAGACTTGCATTTTTCCATGCCCTCGTCGGTTATCGGCACACCGTACTTGTCGATCGAACAGCCTCCGATATCTACCTCGGTGTATACAAACTCATGCGAATATTTTGCGGCAACGGCATCAAGCACCCGAATTGCCTCGTTTACTATCTCGGGACCTATGCCGTCACCCTTGAGAACGGTTATGTTCTTTTTCATAAATTCAAACCACGGCTTCCGTTACACGGAAGCCTCCTTTCATAACGGAGAGATCAAAGTGCCGGTCATCTGACCGGATCAGCCCTGCTTCAGAGAGTTGAGCAGACCGTCGGAGTCGATTATGTTTTTGACAAACTCCGGGAACGGTTCCGCCTTATATGTTTCGTTCCTGGTGAGATTCGTGATTATTCCCGTGTCGAAATCCACCGACACCTCATCTCCCGCACAGATCTTACGGCTCGCCTCCGGGCACTCGAGAATGGCAAGACCGATATTTATCGAATTGCGGAAGAAGATCCTCGCAAAAGTAGCCGCGATAACGCAGGACACACCCGAATTTTTTATCGCTATCGGAGCGTGCTCACGAGAAGAGCCGCAGCCGAAGTTCGCACCGCCGACGATGATATCCCCCGGCTTGACCTTCTTTACGAAATCCCTGTCGATATCCTCCATGCAGTGAGCGGCAAGCTCCTTGTGGTCCGCAGTGTTGAGATATCTTGCGGGAATAATTACGTCGGTATCGACGTTGTCCCCGTATTTATGTACAAAACCTTTTTTTACCATCTTCAAAACCTCCGTGACTCACAGATCTCTCGGGTCGCAGATATGCCCGCAAACGGCGCTGGCGGCGGCAACCGCAGGGCTTGCAAGATAGATCTTCGAGGTGATATGCCCCATTCTGCCCACAAAATTGCGGTTTGTCGTGGCGACCGCGATCTCATCCTCCGCAAGTATGCCCATGTATCCGCCCAGACACGGACCGCAGGTGGGGGTTGAGACCGCGCATCCCGCGTCTATGAATATGTCCATGTATCCGCGCTCTATACACTCTTTGTATATCTTCTGTGTAGCGGGAATCACAATACATCTGACACCCTTTGCGACGTGCCTGCCGCGGAGAATGTCTGCCGCAGCCTTCATGTCCGAAATTCTTCCGTTGGTGCATGAACCGATCACGACCTGATCCGGCTTCACATCCGCAAGCGAGCGGGCCGACTCGGTGTTCTCGGGCAGATGCGGGCAGGCAACGGTCGGCTCGATTTCGGAAAGGTCGATATCGTAAACCGCGTCGTACTGTGCATCTTCGTCTGCGGAAAATACGGTGTATTCGCGCTTTACGCGTTCGTTCACATACGCAAGCGTGATATCGTCGACCTCGAATATTCCGTTTTTGGCGCCCGCCTCTATCGCCATATTAGCCATACAGAGCCTGTCGTCTATTGAGAGCGAAGAGAGTCCCTCGCCGGAAAACTCCATGGACTTGTAAAGCGCACCGTCAACCCCTATCATACCGATGATATGAAGTATTACGTCCTTGCCGGACACGAACGGGCGAAGCTTTCCGCACAGATTGAACTTTATTGCCGAGGGGACCTTGAACCATGCCTTACCGGTTGCCATTCCCGCCGCCATATCGGTGCTTCCCACACCGGTTGAAAAGGCACCGAGCGCGCCGTAGGTACAGGTGTGGGAATCCGCTCCTATTATCAGATCTCCCGGTGCCGCAAGTCCTTTTTCAGGCAACAGTGCGTGCTCGATCCCCATATCCCCGACATCAAAATAATTGTCGATCGAAAAGGATCTTGCAAACGTACGGCACTGCTTGCACTGCTGTGCCGCCTTGATATCCTTGTTCGGCACGAAATGATCCATCACAAGCGCGATCTTCGATTTATCGAAAACTTCCGTAAAGCCGTTCTTTTCAAACTCGTTGATCGCAACGGGAGAGGTTATATCGTTTCCGAGCACAAGATCGAGCCGCGCCATTATAAGCTGTCCTGCCCTTACCGACTCGAGTCCCGCATGACGGGCAAGTATCTTCTGGGTCATTGTCATTGACATATTTATTACCCCGTAAAATTTATTTTTCCTCTCTTATCCTGCGGTTTATCGCCGACACAAGTGCGTTGATTGACGCCGCAATGATATCGTCGTTGACGCCCGCGCCCCAGCTTATCTTACCGTCCGGGAAAGTTATGCCGACATACGTGACGGCACGGGAGGACGAGCCGGTAGACAGCGCGTGCTCCGTGTAGGTAAGATTATCATAATTTATTCCGAGATGGCGCTTGAATGCGTTACTTACCGCGTCAAGACGTCCGTTTCCGTCGCAGGATATGTCTCTTACCTCACCGTTATACTCTATTGTTACTATGGATTTTATAATGTTTGCCGACCTGACAAAATGGTAATCCATAAGCTTTATGGGCGTATTGATGTTGATGAATTCCTTTTCGAACACATCGAGAACTTCTTCGGGAGCAAGCTCCTTATGCAGATGGTCGGAATACTCTTTGACCGTATATCCCACCGTTTCGCGCATTGCGGCGGGAAGCACGAAACCGAAATTATGCTCAAGCAGATATCCGATACCGCCCTTGCCGGACTGCGAATTTATACGTATGACATCCGTCTCGTATTCCCTGCCCACGTCCTGCGGGTCGATGGGAAGATACGGCACTGTCCAATATCGGCAGGTATGCTCCTCGCGCCATCTCATGCCCTTTGCGATCGCGTCCTGATGCGAACCCGAGAACGCGGCAAACACCAGCTTCCCGGCATACGGCGTTCTGTCGTACACCTGCATACGCGTTACTCTCTCGTAGAGCCTTGTGATCGAGGGCAGATCCGAAAAATCAAGTCCCGGGTCGATGCCCTGCGAATACATATTGAGAGCGAGAGTGACAATGTCCACGTTTCCGGTGCGCTCACCGTTGCCGAAGAGCGTTCCCTCAATTCTGTCTCCGCCCGCAAGCAGTCCCATCTCCGCGTCGGCTACGGCACAGCCGCGGTCGTTGTGCGGATGAAGCGACAGGACGACATTCTCACGGTATTTGAGATTATCGCTCATATATTCGACCTGATTTGCGTAAACGTGAGGCATGGAAACCTGAACGGTCACGGGAAGGTTGATAATCACCTTGTTCTCAGGTGTGGGTTTCCAGATGTCGAGCACGGCGTTGCAGATCTCAAGCGCAAACTCCGGCTCTGTTCCCGTGAAGGATTCGGGAGAGTATTCGAAAGTATAATCAACTCCCATCTCCTCTTTGTACTTATTGAAAAGCTTCGCACCCTCAACCGCTATATCTATGATCTCGCTCTTGGATTTTTTGAAAACCTGCTCGCGCTGTGCGACAGACGTGGAATTATAAAGATGAACAATTGCTTTCTTTACCCCTTTGAGGCTCTCAAAAGTCTTTCTTATGATGTGCTCGCGCGACTGCGTAAGCACCTGTACGGTCACGTCATCGGGAATAAGGTCCTGCTCAATGAGCGTGCGCAGGAAATTGTATTCTGTCTCCGACGCCGCGGGAAACCCTATCTCTATTTCCTTGAAACCGAGCTTTACGAGCATTCCGAAAAACTCCAGCTTTTCCTCAAGGCTCATCGGAATTATCAGCGACTGATTACCGTCGCGCAGGTCGACCGAACACCATACGGGGGGCTTTGCAATGTAGTTTTTCTCCGCCCACTTCATCTGCCCCTTCGGGGCGGGAAAATACTGTCTTGTATATTTATCCGAATTAATCATCTCGTTCTTGGAACATATTCCTTTCTGCTTTATTTCAGTACGGCTCCGTCCTCGGCTCCGCTGACAAATCTCGTATACCGTGCAAGCCATCCGGTTTTGATATTCGGCTCGTGCGGAACATATTCCGCGCGGCGGCGCTCCAGCTCTTCGTCGCTCACGTTTACGTTGATCGATGCCCCCGGAATATCTATGGTAATTATATCGCCTTCCATGATAAGCGCGATATTACCCCCTGCCGCCGCCTCGGGGCTGACGTGTCCGATGGATGCGCCGCGGCTCGCTCCCGAAAAGCGTCCGTCGGTAATAAGCGCTACGGTCTTGTCGAGCTTCATACCCGCAAGCGCGCTTGTGGGATTGAGCATCTCTCTCATACCGGGACCGCCCTTGGGTCCCTCGTATCTTATGACGACAACGTCGCCGTCCACTATCTTGCCCGCATATATCGCGGCAATTGCATCGTCCTCCGAGTCAAACACCCTTGCAGGTCCGCTGTGACACAGCATTTCGGGAGCAACTGCGCTTCTTTTAACCACACAACCGTTCTTGGCGATGTTTCCCCAAAGTATCTGTATACCGCCCGTCGGGCTGTAAGGATCGCTCACCGGTCTTATTGATGAGGTATCCTTAATAAATGCGCCGCTGACGTTTTCACCGACGGTATGCCCCGTTACGGTAAGCGCATCGGGATCGATAAGCCCCGCGCCGATAAGCTCTGCCTGCACCGCCGGAATTCCGCCTGCCGCGTCCAGATCCTGCATATGCGTAGGACCTGCGGGCGCGAGATGGCAGAGATTGGGCACCTTGGCGCTCATCTCGTTAAATACGGAGAGATCCAGCTTAACGCCCGCTTCGTTTGCGATTGCGAGCAGGTGCAACACACTGTTTGAACTGCAACCGAGCGCCATATCGCAGGCGAGAGCGTTGTAGATCGAGCGGCGGTTGATTATATCGCGTGCTTTTATGTTGTTTCTGACAAGATCCATGATCGCCATTCCGGCGTGCTTTGCGAGCATCGTTCTCTTGCTGCTTATCGCAGGTATGGTCCCGTTGCCGGGAAGTGCGATCCCGATAGCCTCGCACAGGCAGTTCATACTGTTTGCCGTATACATCCCCGCACAGCTTCCGCATCCCGGGCAGGCTCCCGTCTCGCACTCATTGAGCTTGTCGGCATCGATTATCCCCGCCTTGTAGGCTCCTACCGCCTCAAACAGCTTTGAGAGGCTGACCTCTTCGCCGTCGTATTTTCCCGCGAGCATGGGGCCTCCGCTACACACGACGGCAGGGATATTCATTCTGACTGCTGCCATAACCATGCCGGGCACGATTTTGTCACAGTTGGGTACAAGGACAAGACCGTCAAGCTGATGCGCCATGGTCATTGTCTCCACGCTGTCCGCAATAAGCTCGCGGCTGGCGAGCGAGTACTTCATTCCTATATGCCCCATGGCGATTCCGTCGCAAACCCCTATCGAGGGAATAAGCACAGGTGTGCCTCCCGCCATTCTCACTCCCGCCTTGACCGCCTCGGCGAGCTTATCAAGGTGATAATGTCCCGGCACTATTTCGCTGTGCGCGCTCACCACGCCGATAAGCGGACGCTCAAGCTCTTCTTTTGTATAGCCCATGGCGTAAAACAGGCTTCTGTTGGGGGCGCGTTCCGCGCCGCGAGTGACATTTTCGGAACGAAGTGTCATGATTTTTGCTCCTTTTCTCTTTTTGTTTTTATGGAAATATCCGACGGAACGAAGCGCACAAGCACCTTTGAAAGCGCCGTGCCGAACACTCCGCAGACGATGATTTCAAGAATCGAGTTGAACGTCACAAGCACGAGTATGACGTCCGTTATCGACATCTGTGCGAGATTGAGCGAAAACGTTTCAAGATTCGCGCTTCTGAAGAAAATCAGAAAGGACGAAACGAACAGCACCGTATTAAGCAGTGCCCCGCTGACAGACGTCACTATAAAAGATACTATTTTTGTTTTGTCAATTCTCGAGAGTAAAATGAATACAATGCCTGCCAGAAATCCCATAAGAGTTCTCGGGATAACACAGGTAATAAATGTTCCGATGGGGTTCACTGACAGCAGTACCGTCCCGAACGCACTGTATCCGAAGCACTGCATAAAGCTTGTCATTCCGAACACAAAGCCGAGAAACATACCCCATACCGGTCCCAGCACCACCGCGCCTATGACGACGGGGATCATAAGAAATGTAACCTCGATCACTCCCACCTTGATGTAACCGAGAGGCGTAAAGCCCATAAGCACGATTATAGCCGTCAGCAGCGACGCTATAACCATTTTGCGAAGATTGTTGTTTTTCGTGGAATTAGCATATACAGACATAATATTGTCTCCTTCGGGACTATATACCCGATGCTGTCGCCCCGTTTGCGGGTGCGGCGCAGTTAAATTTCAGGTTTGGGAAATCGGTTCCTGTTCAGGCAGTCCCGTCTCCCTCCCGGTTCCCCGGGCGTTTTTTTTCGGCAAGCCGACGTATTATGCACAGACCCTTCAGAGTCAGATACGGCTCGTACATCATGGTATGCTCACACACCCCCATGAGATATTGCGCGCATCCGCCGCTCAGGACAACCGTTGCCTCGCTCACGTTCATTTCCTTTTTGAAGCGCTCAATCATTCCGTCAACCGCCATCGCGTGCCCGAGGACAAGACCTGCGCGCATACTGTCAGCCGTATTCTTTCCTATTGCCCTGTCGGGCACGGAGAGGGAGACGTAAGGCAACTGTGCCGTCGATTCCTTGAGTGCGTCGAGACTTTTACGGAGTCCGGGTATAATACAGCCACCGAGGACCGTGCGGTCAGCGCCGACGGCAAAGACCGACGTGGCTGTTCCCGCATCAACGATTATTGCTGGAAGAGTGAGCTTTGATATCACGTAAACAGCGTTCGCCACGATATCGCTGCCAAGCTCGGACGGAGAGTCCGTGCGTATATTCAGTCCGGTTTTCATTCCGGGACCGAGAACATATATTCTTACCCCGGTCAGCTTACCGAGTGCGCACTTTACGACGTCGGTAAGCTGCGGGACAACAGAGGAGAGAATCGCAGAGGTGACCTCCGACGGATCTTTTCCGTTCACGGCGAATATGTTCAGTATAAGCCCTGCAAATTCGTCGGAAGTACGCCGCATATCGCTTGAAATTTTGGAAACGAACACAAGCTCTCCGTCCGCATTTTCGCCCGAAACGTCGAATAAGGCGACCGATATGCTTGAATTTCCGATATCAACAGCAAGCAACATGACAATTCTCCCTCCCCCAAAAAGTATTATGCTGAATTGTGCGCCGTTTTATTTCTTGAGCCAGCTCATCATCTTGCGGAGCTCTGCGCCCGTCTTTTCAAGCTGATGCTCGCTCTCCTTGCGGCGGGTTGCGAGGAACTTCGCCTTTCTGCCGGAGGAGAACTCCTGCATGAATTCAGAAGCGAAGGTACCATCCTGAATCTCCCCGAGCACCTTGCGCATTTCCTTTCTCGTGTCCTCGGTGATAAGTCTCTTTCCGGTTCTGTAATCGCCGTACTCTGCGGTGTTGGAGATGGAATATCTCATCATTGCGAATCCGCCGCTGTTTATCAGATCAACGATGAGCTTCATCTCATGAATACACTCAAAGTAAGCCATCTCGGGTTCATATCCCGCCGCAACAAGGGTATCAAAGCCTGCTTTCATCAGCTCGGTAACGCCTCCGCAAAGCACGCACTGCTCACCGAACAGGTCGGTCTCTGTCTCCTCCTTGAAGGATGTCTCGAGAATTCCCGCACGTCCTGCGCCTATGCCGCTCGCATATGCCAGTGCGTATTCCTTTGCCTTGCCGCTGTAATCCTGATATACCGCGATAAGGCTGGGAACGCCCTTGCCCTCAAGATACTGACTGCGGACGGTGTGTCCCGGTCCCTTGGGAGCGACCATGATAACGTCTATGTTCTTTGCGGGCTTTATGAAGTTGAAGTGGATGTTGAAGCCGTGAGCGAACATAAGCACGTCGCCGTCCTTCATATAGGGCGCTACCTGCGTATTGTAGATGTCAGCGGCAAGCTCGTCGGGAACAAGCATCATAACGAGGTCGCCCGCCTTTGCCGCATCCTCGATCTCCATTACTCTGAAGTTCTTGTGCTCTGCGGCGAAAGCGGCAGCCTTGTCCCAGCTTGCGCTGTCGCGGCGCAGACCGACAACGACGTTACATCCACTCTCGGCGAGGTTCATGGAATGTGCGTGTCCCTGGCTTCCAAATCCGATAACGGCAATAGTCTTGCCGTCGAGCATCGACAGGTTGCAATCCGAATCATAGTACTTTGTGATCATTTCCGTATCTCCTTTTTATTCAAAAAATTGTTTTTTATATTATCTATCACTGACTCATGTCAGTTCAGATCGTAGGATACCTTTCCCTTTTCGAGCGCCGTGGCACCGGAACGGCACATTTCTATCATCCTGTAAGGCTTCACCGCCTCAAGGAAGGAATCTATCGTATCCGGAGAAGCGGTAAGCTCCGCAACAAAGCAGCCGCTCGAAACATCAATAATTTTTGCCCCGTATTCGTCTATAATTTCCTTGAGCCTCTCCTCGTCCTCACCCTCCGTGGAGAATTTGACCAGCAAAAGCTCTCGGATAAGGCTGACAAACGGCTCCACCGAGAAGATAAGCTTTGCCTCGATAAGTTTTCCCGTCTGCTTCATTATCTGACTGAAGGTTCTGTTGTCTCCGGTGGTCATGACCGTGATCCTCGAAATCGCGGGATTGTCTGTTGACGAGACCGTAAGCGAATCTATGTTGAACCCTCTCTGCATGAATAGCGAGCAGACCCTTGCAAGCACTCCGGTATTATTCTCAACAAGAAGAACCATGCACTGTTTTTTCATTACGCCATCCTCCTTATCTGAATATCGTATCGTGGACCGTGCCGCCTGACGGAATCATCGGAAGCACTTTTTCCTCGCGGTCAATGACGCACTCAATCCATACGGGTCCGTCCGCTTTCATCGCCTCTGCCATGGCGGCGTCGAACTCGTCGGGGGTCGTACATCTGTAACCCGTACCGCCGAACGCCTGCGCGACCTTCACGTAATCCGTCTTTCTTTCCGGCTCACTTGAAGAAAATCTTCTGCTGTAAAATGCGTCCTGCCACTGTCTGACCATTCCGAGAACGGCATTGTTGAGTATTACGGTGATAACATGAAGTCCGTAGCTCACTGCTGTGCACAGCTCGTTCATATTCATGTGAAGCGAGCCGTCGCTCGTAAAATGAATGACCGGTACATCGGGACGCGCCACCTTGGCGCCTATTGCCGCGCCGTAGCCGTACCCCATCGTTCCGAGTCCTCCGCTCGTCAGGAAATTGCGGGGCTTCACATGGTGTATGTACTGCGCCGCCCACATCTGATGCTGACCGACGTCGGTAACGTAGATCGCGTCCTCTCCCGCATATCGGCAGGCAGTGCTGATGACTCCGTGGGGTCTGAGCACCGTGTCGCTGTCCTCGGGAATGTAGTCGTCGAGCTTCCACGCGTCGATCTGCCTGTGCCAAGTGTCATGTCTTGCGGGCTTTATACGCTTAAGCAACTCGCGAAGCACCTCTTTAACGTCTCCCACGAGGCTGTAATCGGCAACGATTATCTTGTTTATCTCGCCCGGGTCGATATCGATATGAACGATCTTGGAATTGTGTCCGAATTTGGAGGGATTAAGAGCCACGCGGTCGCTGAAGCGTGTACCCACCGCTATCATGACATCGGATCTGTTTGCCGCGCTGTTCGCGGAATAGTTTCCGTGCATACCCATAAGTCCGAGGTTGTTTCTCTCCCCGTATCCGAGCGCTCCCGCTCCCATAAGCGTATACGCCGCCGGTATATCGGCACGCTCTATAAGCTCGCGAAGCTCCTCCGATGCCCCGGAGATCCTGACTCCGCCGCCGAAGTAGATAAACGGTCTCTCCGAGCGGTTTATCAGCTCCGCTATCTCGTCGATGTTCCCGATTATTTCCCCGCCCCGCGAGGTTTCTACTGCCGCGTGTGGCTCGTATGTTGTCTTGTCCGCCGTGATATCCTTCGGGATATCAACAAGGACGGGACCGGGTCTGCCGCTTCCCGCGATCCTGAACGCCTCGCGAAGTATATCAGCCAGCTCCTCGACCTTGCGAACTACAAAATTGTGCTTTGTGATCGGCATGGTTATTCCGGCAATATAAACCTCCTGGAAGCTGTCGCAACCGATAAGAGGGGTTGCCACGTTCCCGGTGATCGCCACCATGGGAACGCTGTCCATATACGCCGTTGCGATACCCGTGACAAGGTTTGTCGCACCGGGGCCGCTTGTCGCAATGACCACACCTGTCTTGCCCGTAGCTCTCGCATATCCGTCCGCGGCGTGGGCAGCGCCCTGCTCGTGCGCAGTCATATAATGCGTTATTTTATCCCTGTACTTATAAAGTGCGTCATAGATATTGAGGACCGCCCCGCCGGGGTATCCGAAAACAGTATCCACTCCCTGTTCAAGCAGGACGTTCACCAGTATCTCCGATCCGTTTAAAATCATTACTTTCCTCCAAAATCCGGTATTCCCCGGGTATTATAAACCGAAATCCGCAACCAAGCCGCCGCAATCTTTAAAAAAAGACCTTTATCTCTTTATTGGATTAAAGAGACAAAGGTCGTAAACACTCTGCGGTACCACTCTTATTGCCGTAAAACACGGCCACTCATGCCTTACCCATCAGTAAAGCTGTCTGTGATAACGGTGACATTCCGTCCGCGTCTACACAACCGACAAACGGCCTTCGGGCGGAGGCTGGGGGATGAGATTCACACGCCCGCGATTCCGACTCGCACCGACCGCCGGATCTCTGAAAACGCACCGCGCGCTACTGCTTCCCTTAAGCGCCATTCGATATTGATTGTAAGTATTTTACCACGAAAAACGATCTTTGTCAACAAAAAAAATTATCTTTTCCATTTTGATGGAATTTGCACAATTTCACGTCGCAACGCCGCCGTATTATGTTCTCTTTTTCAGAGTTCGGCAGTAACTTCGACCTCAACGAGCACATTTTTGGGCAACTGCTTTGCCGCGACGCAGGAACGTGCGGGCTTTGAAGTGAAATATCTGCCGTACACCTCATTGAACGCGGCAAAATCATTCATGTCGGCAAGGAAGCAAACAGTTTTCACCGCTTTGTCGAGTGAGGTTCCGGCGGCTGCGAGTACAGCCGAAAGATTTTTGCACACCTGCTCGGTCTGCTCCTCTATCGTCTGTGCCTCAACCTTACCGCTTGACGGATTTATTGCGATCTGTCCCGAGGTAAACACAAGTCCACCGGCAACTACCGCCTGTGAATACGGACCTATCGCGTCGGGTGCGTTCTTCGTATATATCTTTTCGCTCATTTCTCATTCTCTCCTTATTATTCAGTATGTTTACTGTATTATCTTGAAGCCCGATTTCTCAAGCTCCGAAGTGATCTCATAGATATGTTCGAAATTCTTTGTCTCGAGCACAAGGCGCAGGAAGCATCCGTTGATATCCTTTGTTTCGCTCGCACGCTCATGATGTACGGATATGACATTTGCTCCGAGGGATGCGATGATTCCCGAGACCTCGCGCAGCTGTCCGGGTTTATCCATGAGCTCGAGGCAGAGGTTGCAGGTCCTGCCCGACTTAAGCAGACCGCGCTCGATAACTCTTGACAGAATGGTAACGTCTATGTTACCGCCCGACACGACGCACACAACCTTTTTGCCCTTGACCGGAAGCTTTCCGAACATCACGGCGGAAACCGACACGGCACCTGCGCCCTCGGATATGAGCTTATGCTGTTCGATCAGCGCGAGTATCGCGGACGATATCTCGTCCTCGGTAACCGTGACTATCTCGTCGACATACTCGGAACAGAGCTTGAAAGTGTTCTCTCCCGGCTCCTTTACCGCGATTCCGTCGGCAATCGTGGAAACACCGGTGAGCCGCTCGATCTTTCCGTCACGTACCGAATTGAACATACTCGGGGCGCCGCTCGCCTGAACTCCGTACACCTTTACATTGGGGGCAAGGTGCTTTATAACGTAAGCAATACCCGAGATCAGTCCG
>JBJDZF010000281.1:0-2977 GCA_051867855.1 Eubacteriales bacterium | reverse complement strand
TCTCCTGCTTGTCATTACAATAGGTCTTATAGTACTCTTTTTGCCTATGGGTATTTCCATACCGATAGTGTTGCCGTTTGTATATCTTATGGGTGTAATAGGTTTTATACAGACCTACGCGGCGTATCCCGTTATCGACAAATACATGATTGAACCGTATGCAGACAAGAACAGCAAGGATACGGAGGAGCTTTCCGATATTTCCTCTCTTTCTTCCGCTGATAACTCGGATACCACGAGTACCGATAATTGACGTGTCCTGCGTAAATGGACTGCTACCAAAGAAAATCAGAGCCGTCGGCATTAAAACTTGCCGACGGCTCTGATTTTACGTTATATTTTAAAAAACGGATAGCTCTGATCCGCATTGGCTTTCAAGTGCTGACACACTGTCACGTTTGTATGGACAAATCTGTCACAAATTAATTGTGATAATGCTTCTTTGTCTGATAGACCGGCTCACAGGTGAGGTTTATTCCCAGCTTCCTGTAAGTATCGCTGTCAACCTTTGATACTATTACGGTCGTATGCGCTTCACAGCCTTTGAGCTTGGGGAGCTGCTCCATCGCAAGCGCCGCCATCGGATTTGTTGTGGCGGATATGGCTAGTGCTATCAGTATTTCGTCGACGTGAAGTCTCGGGTTATGATTCCCGAGATTCTCAATTTTCAGCTTTTGTAAAGGTTCAATGACGACCTGGGGAAGCAGGAGAAACTCATCGTTTATTCCGCCGAGTCGCTTAAGTGCATTCAGGAGCGCCGATGCCATAGCTCCGAGAAGCGAGGATGTCTTTCCGGTAACTATTGTACCGTCGGGAAGTTCTATCGCCGTGGCGGGGGCATGAGTCAAAGATTCTTTTTTGAGAGACGCGCGTACCACTTCTCTGAATGAAGTGTCAACTCCCGCCTGATTCATGATAAGCTCTGATTTGATGACCTCATCATTATCCGCCAAGCCTTTTTTGCGTCGGCACAGCGCGTCGTAATAGCGTCTTACGATCTCCATTTTTGCCGCCGAGCATACAGCGTCGTTGTCGTATATACAGAATCCCGCCATATTGACGCCCATATCGGTGGGGGATTTATAGGGGCACTCTCCGTATATCTTTTCGAAGATCGCCCGGAGCACCGGGAATATTTCAATATCCCTGTTATAGTTCACAGCCAGGGTTCCGTATGCGTCAAGGTGGAAGGGGTCTATCATATTCACATCGTTAAGGTCTACCGTTGCCGCCTCGTATGCCATATTTACCGGATGCGTAAGCGGGAGATTCCATATAGGAAATGTTTCAAACTTGGCGTATCCCGCCTTGATGCCGTTTCTGTGATCATGGTAAAGCTGTGAAAGACAGGTTGCCATCTTTCCGCTACCGGGACCGGGAGCGGTGATTACAATGAGTGAGCGAGTGGTCTTTATATATTCGTTTTTTCCGTAGCCGTTTTCGCTTACGATATTCTTTACATTGGTGGGGTATCCGTCGATTGGATAATGCCTATACACATTGATTCCGAGGTTGCCGAGTCTTTTGATAAAGGCATCCGCCGCGGGCTGTTGCGCATATTGCGTAATGACCACGCCTCCGACATACAGACCGATATCCGTGAAGGCGTCAAAAAGCCTCAACGCATCCATATCGTATGTTATTCCGAGATCTCCGCGCATTTTGTTCTGTTCGATCGCGTTTGCGGAAACGACGATTATAATTTCAGCCTGGTCCTTGAGGTTAAGGAGCATCTTTATCTTGCTGTCCGGTTGAAATCCGGGGAGGACTCTCGAGGCGTGATAGTCGTCAAAGAGTTTTCCGCCGAATTCGAGATACAGCTTGCCGCCGAAGCTGTTTATCCGTTCCGAGATCTTTTCAGATTGAAGTGCCAGATACTTGTCGTTATCAAATCCTGTTTTCTGCATTTTTCTTCCCCAAATGTATATTATTCCTTTACTGCTTCTATTTTAATATATTTTCTGCGGTTTTGCAATAATTTTTAACAAAAAAAGAAAAAGAGTTTTAAGCTTTTCAAAGCGATTATTGTCAAATTATGTTTTATTGCATAATATGTTAAAGGAAGAGCAATATGCTCGTTTAAAACATATTTGGGAGGAAGAACAATCATATGGGAGAGAATAGATTCTCTTGCGGACCCTCCGGGCAGGGCGCATCGAAAGAAATGGTTTGCATTGAAACAAACCGTATTCTCGATTCCTGCCGCGATAGAGACTGCTTTGAAAACGTAAAAGTGATGCTCACGGATTTCGGAAACGACATTATTGAGCGCACAACCAACATCAGGGCTAAAAGCGCGTGCATAGCCTGGACGTACATCGGTATTGACCCCGTAAGATTCAACAGGGGATTTTATACGGTGACTATCAAATTCTATATCAAGATCAAATTCGAGGCCTGTGTCGGCGGCGGAAGAAGTCAGGATTTTGAAGGTGTTGCGGTTGTTGAGAAGAAAGTTATTCTTTACGGAAGCGAAAGCAACGTAAGTATTTACAAGAGCAATTCAGATGCTTCCGATTACTGCGCTGTCCCCGAGCCCTGCTGTGGTTCGAGAAATGTGCCGATGGCAATAGTTGAGGTCGTAGACCCGATAATTCTCAACGCAAAGGTACATGAACATGAGGAGCACTGCGGCTGCAACTGTTGCTGTTGCTGCTGTGATATCCCCGAGAATGTGGCTTCGTCGCTTGCAGGCACGTTGTGTGACGGTGACGAGCACGGAAGATACATCACCGTATCACTCGGACTTTTCTCCGTGGTGAGGATAGTACGTCCAGCACAGTATCTTATAAACGCTACCGAATACTGCGTTCCCGACAAGGAATGCATTGCGGCTGAGGATGACGATCCCTGCGCTCTCTTCCGTAATATGGCATTTCCCACCTCGGAATTCTGCCCGCCCGGGTTTGTTCCGCCCCGCGGTGACAGACCAATCGGAAAATGCGGATGTCAGGACAGATAAAGTCACACAACCGGG
>JBJDZF010000280.1:0-12977 GCA_051867855.1 Eubacteriales bacterium | reverse complement strand
TTGAACGATGAGGACGAAATAGCACCCGATCCGGTGCCTTCCGACATTACACACATCGGCGAGGAGCAAACCTCCGACCCCGACTTGCAGTTTGACGATGACGCAGACGACGCGGAGCCGATGGAGGAAAATGCGGGAATTGCAGCAGTCAAAACACTGCGCAAGTCCGCAGTTCGTCAGCTTCCGAAATTCATGCGCAGGGAAGAGCCGACAACAAGGGACGGATACATACTCGAAAACTTTCGACTCTTTGAGCGCAGGGTGCTCCTGACGGCACGCGAGATGTCGCTGAATGACTATTTCCCGCGTGTGGAGACGGTTTATCTGTCCATGCCTGACAGATTTGCTTTTGTCGCGGACGAGATGAATCGCGATAACCCTGCCTTCAAGTGGTCATATTTACAGAAAAACGGGGAGGGCTCTGACGATCTGCCGACATTCGGAGCACTGAATCTCTCCTCCGGCAAAATGCCGGTACTCTGATATGAGAGCGCGCGGATATATACGCCCGGCGGCGTACGTAAAAACGGGCATCGGGCGAAGAAAAGGCTTTACACTCGTGGAGGTTATGGTTTCCATGACGCTCGTGGTCCTTATCACCATTGCGGCGCTTGCTACGGTACAGGTTGCTTTTTATGGCACGCGTAAGAACAACATCAAGCAACGTGCAGTGCGCGAGACCGACAACATCATCGCGTGCTATCAAAGCGATGATTTTGAGGCGGGAATCCGACTTTTATACGGCGATGCCGTGGGAACTCTGACCCCCGGAACACCCGTGACGGTGTATTTTACTGCCGAGGGTGAGACGGTTACCGCGACTCACGCCGACGTCTCGTGGTACATACAGGCTACGGTAGACGATACGGCAAACACAATAGAGCTTGTCGCCGCTTACACGGACGACGGGGACGTGATCTACACGTCGACCTACATCGGAGTGTAGGCGGCGTAGGTTTTTTAATGGATCGACGCGGTTTGCGGCGAGGTCTTTACGCCCGGAAAACGGCGTCATTGACCTGAAAAATACAATGGGAGGGGGAATCGGATTGAAACATATTATCAGACTTGCGGCGCGTCGCCGCAAGGGGGCTATCCTGGCGGCGACCTTTGCTTCAATTACGGTCGTTATGCTGTTGTCCTCCACCATGCTGCTTATGGTGCAGAGCGCTACTTCCATCACAGACCTTCGTACAACTCTGTCAGAGAATCGGCGGGAGATTTCCGCCATAGGTGACGACTTTGTGGCAGGCAGATTGAGTGAGAGCTATGAGGGGTATTCTTATTCGACTGAAACCGTCGGAGACAATGAGACCTTTATATTGACTTGCAAAGGCAGGGCGGTTCTGAAGGTGACTGTGGACCGCACCGACGGTGATAAAATTCTGCTTTGGCAGACTGACCCTGAAAATGAAGAGAAAACCGCAGATGGCGGGGCGCAGGAGAGTGCGTCTGCGGCAGAGTAACGGATAAAGGAGAAAACAGGCTTGATTTTTGTGTATATCTTATCCGCTGTTTACGGGCTTTGCGTCGGCTCCTTTCTCAATGTCGTCATTTACAGACTGCCGCGCGGAATGAATCTGGCAAAGCCGGGATCACATTGCACGAGTTGCGGTTACGAACTGCGCTGGTACGACAACATTCCCGTGATTTCTTACATATTGCTCGGCGGTAAATGCCGCAAGTGTAAACAGCATATAAGCTTCCGGTATACGGCGGTCGAGCTGCTGAATACGGCGCTGTGGCTGCTTTGTGCGTGGTGCTTCTGGGAGAAAAGTATTCTGTATGCCGTCGCGGCGATGCTTGCCTGCTCCTTGTTTATCTGCATAGGCTTTATTGACCTTGAGACCATGTACATAAACGACATTCTTGTTTATCTTCTGGGAATTCCTGCGATCATGGCTATGATATCCGGGGTCAACGGAGGAGTGATTGACCGCATTATCGGGGCTGTTGCCGGAGGCGGATCGTTCCTCATCATTTATCTTCTCGCAAAGCTGATCCTCAAGAAAGAGGGATTGGGCACGGGGGATGTGTTGCTCATGGCTTTTTCCGGAGCATTTCTCGGGTGGCGTGCGACGATACTTACGATTCTGATCGCGAGCGTGCTCGGCACGGTGGTCCTGCTTCCGGGGCAGATACTCGGCAAACGCGAAAAGGGAACCGAGTATCCTTTCGGTCCGTTTCTCGCTCTCGGCGCGGTGCTTGCCATGTTCGTCACGGAGCCGTTGCTTTCATGGTATCTCGGATTATTCCGTCTTTGATTAAAATTTATACGTAAATATATTTCATGGATTTCCTTTGCTTACGGGAGTCCTGTCGCGTACCTGCATACCCGTTATGAAAAATGACAGGGAAAGGAGACAGTCGATGCAGAAATATAAATATATAGCGGTTGATATCGATAAAAAGAAATTCAAGGGCTACTTTCTTGCCGAAAATGAGGATGATCTGCGTATCCAGCTCTCACGTCAGAAGCTGTATCTGATACGCGCTGTCCCAATGTCAGACAAGCCGCCGTCCTCTTTTTTCTCGGTGAGCGGAAAGGTCAAAACGGTTGAGCTTACGACCTTCTGCCGTCAGTTTGCCATAATGATAGGCTCGGGAATTTCCATTGTTGAGAGCCTTAACATACTTAAGGAGCAGTCGTATTCTTCATTTTTCAGAAGAGTGATCTCGTCGGTGTACGAGGATGTTAAGGTCGGGGTGTTGCTGTCGGATGCCATGGCAAAGCACAAAAAGGTTTTTCCCCACTTTTTTACCAGCATGACCTATGTCGGAGAACAGAGCGGAATGCTCGATGAGGTTCTACGCTCGGTTGCCGATTACTACGAAACCGACGCTAAAATCAAGAGAAAAACAAGAAGTGCGATGATCTATCCTGCCTTTCTTGCCATTCTGATGCTGGCTATCGTGGTGCTCATGGTTGCGTTTGTTATACCCACATTCGAAAAATCGCTGTCTGCCATCGAAGTGGATATGCCCGCTATTACGGTCGCTATCATGAACATCAGCCATTGGTTTGTAAGTTACTGGATGTACCTTTTCCTCGGTATAGTCCTTGTCGTCATAATTCTTGTGGCAATCGGCAGGACGGAAAAAGGAAAATATGTATATCACACAATACTTCTGAAAATGCCGATTATCGGCAAGGTGCAGACGGCGCTTATCAGCTCGCGATTTGCGCGCGGATTCGGACTTCTGCTGTCGGGCGGTATGGACGTTGTGGACGCAATGGAGGTCATTTCCGCCGTGCTCGGCAACAAAAACGTGGAACAGCGTTTCCGTCTTGCCATTGCCGATGTGCGTGAGGGAAAAAGCCTGACAGCATCGCTCACAGCATATAAGCTGTTTCCGACCATTCTGATACAGATGGTTTCTGTCGGAGAAAAAACGGGAAGCGTGGATAAGGTGCTCCTGCAATCCGGTTCGTATTTCGACGAGCAGGCAGAACGCTCGCTTTCCTCAATGACGACGCTGATCCAGCCTATTATGCTCGGTATAATGGGTGCCGTAGTCGGGCTTTTGTTCGTTGCAATTTATTCACCTATGTTGAGTATCATGAAAACCCTGTGATCCGTGAGGAGATGTCAGATGAATCTGAATTTTGAAATACTTCAGTTCTTTGTCTACAAGCATGTGGTTCGCAAAAAGGACTTCAAGTCCATTCTTGACGAGTGCGAACGCCTGAAAATGCCTGTGGAGCGCTATCTGCTCGCGCAGAATATGTGTACGGAGATCACGGCGCTTGATGCGCTCGGCGAATTTTTCGAAATGCCGTACATACAGATGGATATGCTGGAGGTTGACAAGGAGCTGCTTGAACGGTTTGATCTCTCCTTCCTGCGCGCCAAGAAGATCGTTCCGGTTACCATTGATGTGGGCGGCTCACTGATTGTCGCCTGCGGCAGACCCCTCGACTTCGCGTCAACATCGGTGGTTTCGTCGGTTTACAGCGGGCACGTGGAATATGTCTTAGTCCCGCCGACGCAGATAGACGTCTTTATTGACGGTGAAATTGCCATTCGCTCCACTGCTGTCGCACTTAATAATATCAACAGGAGCAACGACGAGCAGATAATTGAGCGCGGTATGGCGACAAACGACATACGGCCGGAGAACGACGAGGATGTAATAAACGCCCCTACCGTGCGGTTGGTCGACTCTATTATAAAGGAAGCGATTCCGTTCCGTGCGTCGGATATTCACATCGAACCCTTTGAAAACTTTGTAACTGTGCGATACCGTATTGACGGGCGTCTGAACGAACGTGCCCGCTTCAATATAGAGTCGTATCCGGCAATTGCTGCCCGAGTCAAAATCATGTCCGGTATCAATATTGCCGAGCGGCGTGTCCCTCAGGACGGACGTATAAATCTCACAATTAACGGTACCGAATATGACTTTCGTGTATCTACGCTTCCGACGGTTCACGGTGAAAAGTTTGTTATACGTGTGCTCGACAAGAGCGCCTTCAACCTGTCACGTACAGAACTCGGGTTTACTGCCGAGGCAAACGAGATAGTGGATAAAATGCTTGCGCGCCCGCACGGGATCATTCTTATGTCCGGACCTACCGGTTGCGGAAAGTCTACTACTCTTTATACATTTCTGCGTGAAATAAACAAGCCGGACATCAATATCGTTACGGTAGAGGATCCGGTGGAATATACCATGCAGGGGATAAATCAGGTCAACGTCAACAACAAGGCGAATATGACCTTCGCGTCCGCGCTCCGCTCGATTATGCGTCAGGATCCCGACGTTATCATGATAGGAGAGATACGGGATGAGGAGACTGCACAGATTGCCATTCGCGCCGCAATAACCGGGCATCTTGTCTTTTCTACGATTCATACAAATGATGCACCCGGCGTTCTGACGCGTCTTACGGATATGGGCGTTTCAAGCTACTTTGTGGCAGATGCGCTTATCGGCGTGATTTCCCAGCGGCTTGTAAAGCGGCTGTGCCCTGTTTGCAAGCGCAAGGGTAAGACCAACTCCACGGAGATGAAGGCGCTTCAGATCGATGAGCCGGTCACCATCTGCCGTCCGCGCGGCTGTCAGTTTTGTAACGGAACGGGATATCGCGGACGAATCGCAGTGCATGAAATCATGTATCTCAACGAGAATATCCGTGACGCAATGGCACGTGATATTTCGGCGGAGGAGCTTCGTGACGTTGTACGCGCCAACGGTATGACACCGATGTGGGAAAACTGCAAGAATTATGTTCTGCGCGGTATTACCAGTGTTCAGGAGCTTATGGCGCTGTATATGGAGTAAGGCTTTTGAAAATGACGGGAGTACGGTCGGTGATTTTTCAATCGATGCGCAGTCAACTGCGCCGTGAGGAGCACATATAATGAAAACGCAGATTGTTTGCGCCAGATGCGGGAAAGCTTTGGTATCAGGTCAGCATGACGGCGCCGACGACATATTTTTTGCCGAGAACGGATTGATATTTTGCAGTTTCTGCGGTCGGGAGTATACCGCTCGTATCAAGCGGGAACAGGAGTCGGAGCGGGAGAGGGAAATGCAGAACGCGCGGATATGTGCGGATATGCCCTCCAGGGAGGAATTTGATTCCGACATAACGTATTATATAGCTCTCGCGAAAGCGATGGGGGCATCCGATCTTCATCTGAACGAGGGATGCGGTCCGTTTTTCCGTATGAACGGTTCTCTTGAGGTCGTGTCGGAAAAAAAGCTGACACGCGAGGAAATTCTGACTTTTTTGTCTGCCCGAACCGATGTTGATACGGAGAAGCTTCTCCGTTCGGACACCGCCGTGGATTTTTCGCTGACGGTGGGTGACGTTCGCCTGCGCGGAAATGTGTATAAAGACAACAACGGAGTCAATATGGCATTGCGACTTCTTGTTATGGTTTCCGGGGACTTTGCGGATCTGGGAATTCCCGGGATCCTCAAACGTCTGTCGGAAAGGCGGAGCGGGCTGATCCTCATTACGGGTCCGACCGGAAGCGGAAAAACGACTACGCTTACCTGCCTTATAGAACATATCAACAGAACACGTCACGAGCATATTATTATGCTGGAGGACCCCATTGAGTTTCTGCATGACAATGCCGGATGTCTGATCTCCCAAAGAGAGATAGGGCGCGATGCGCACTCTTTCAGCGACGCTATCACGGAGGCAATGAGAGAGGATCCGGACATAATAATGGTCGGCGAAATGCGGGACCACGCAAGTATTGAAGCGGCGCTCAGAGCTGCCGAAACCGGTCATCTGGTGCTTTCAACACTGCACACAAAGGGCGCTGTGAATTCAATTACCCGTATTGTGGATGTATTTCCGGCGAGCCAGCAGAATCAGATACGCACTCAACTCGGAATGTCACTTCTCGGAGTCGTTTCACAGCAGCTGCTTCCCGGTACCGTGAAAGGGAAGAGGCATCTCGCAACCGAGGTGCTTATTGCCACAGAGCCGGTTCGCGCCATGATCAGACAGGATAAACTGCACATGGTTGCAAGCACCATTCAGACCTCCTCGGGGGACGGAATGTATACTATGAAAAGCTCAATGGAGCGGCTTTTGCGCGAGCGGAAGATCACCGAGGAGACCTTTGAATCATATCTGATCTGAAACAAATGAAAATATATTACGTCCTTCGGGATGGCGTACTTAATTCGTACACAGACTTTTTGGAGCTTCAACTATTTAGGGCAGAGGATAACGGTGCCCGTTTTTATCCGCTTTCAGGATGTAGGTATGCCACGGTAGCTAAAGGGCGGAGGCTGTCTTTGACAGCCTCCGCCTGTCTTATTATATCTGCGTATTTTTTGGCTCTTTGTCAATGGTTGGGGTATAAAAAACGAATGATAAGGTATGCACGTTTTTGACAAAAGACTTGATAACATCGGAAATCTATTGTATAATAATCGCGTTTAAAAACCACATATGATTGATCCGCAGATCATTTAAACGGGAAATCTAAAATTAAGAGGAGTTAAGATATGAATAAATTGCCGTATTCAATTTACAGCGGTGAATATAAAGAAGGGCACGTCCAGGGAATAGCCATAGACCCCAAGCGCGGATTTGTATATTATTCGTTTACAACGATGTTCTTAAAAACGGATCTTCTCGGAAATCCGATTGGAAGCGTCATCAAACTCGCCGGACATCTCGGATGCATAACATATGATGAGCAAACAAATTCCGTGTACGGCTCTCTGGAATTGAAGCATGATGTTATCGGTTCAGGCATAATCGGCAGAACAGGATGGGATCCCTCCTCCGAGGATGCTTTTTACCTTGTATGCTTTGATTGCGAGGCGATAGACAGAATGAACATGAATGCCGAGGCAGACGGCGTAATGAAAGCAGTATATCTCACAGACGTGATCAACGATTACGCCGGCATCGATGAGGCAAGCGGCAAGAAGCACCGCTACGGCTGCAGCGGAATTGACGGGGTCGGCCTCGGACCCGTATTCGGCTCATCACCGGACTCCGAAAATAAAATTATGGTCGCATACGGCATATACGGAGACACCGAAAGACAGGATAACGATCATCAGATCATTCTTCAGTATGACAGATCGGTTATTGATGTCTACGGTCAATCTCTGAATCAGTCGCTTCCCCATCACAGCGGTCCCAAAGCCTGCGAGGAACGGTATTTCTTCTATACGGGCAACACCGAGTTCGGCGTTCAGAACCTTGAGTACGACCCGTTTACCGGCAATTGGTATTTGGCGGTATACGTCGGGAAAAAGCCTGAATTTGACAATTTCAATATGTTTTTCATCGACGGAAAAGTTGCCGCATCTCCTTCGATACTTACGGGTAGGAACGGGGAAACAGGTCTTCTGCTCACTTCCGCCGCAATAGGTACGCAGGGCATACAAAAGGAGATCTACGGGACAAGATTCCCATACGGACAGACAGGCATGGCTTCATTGGGAAACGGGATTTTTTGCTTTTCACAACCCGGACATAACCGGATTGAAAGAACATTCTCTACGAAGATCCGTCAATATGCGTATACAGAAAACGATCCTTTTGTTTTCACTGAAGCAAATATTTAATGAGATACCGGGATATTTGCTCTCTTTGTCAATATCCGGTAAGGAGACAATCCCAAAAAAGTGTGAACTAAAAGGAAAGACCTTGTCGCAAGTTTGAGAATCTTTCCCAATAAATCAAACACATACACAAAAAACACTTGCTTCCGTTAGAGGTATGCAAGTGTTTTTTTGTGCAATCATATAACATTGTTATCAGGTCAATTTCCGCACCGTATAAGGCACTCATGTCGCCACTCGGCGTGTAATATCCTCCGTTACGGACAAAGCATTTATTTTCTCTTGATTTTGGCCAATATTCTATATGCGGCTATTTACCGTCATACCTGCAGACAAAATTCCGTACACGCGTGGCTTTCGGTGCGGTATTTACAGAAATTTTATAATTTATTTCTGAATTCTCTCGGTGTTAGATTTGTAAATGAATAGAAAACATAATTGAAGTTGCGGATACTCTGAAAACCGCTCTCAAATGCAATTTCCGAGATGGATTTACTTGTCTCCGACAACAGTTGCTTTGCATATTCAAATCTGTATTGATTCAAAAGAGTCTTGAAATTGGTCTGAACATATTGGTTAAAGCTTTTTGAGACATACTGATAACTGTAACCTAATTCCTTTGAAATCGATTGAAGCGAAATGTTTTCGTTGAAGTGTGTGGATATATAATTTAAAATTCCTACCATCAAGTTGTTTGTGTCGGAGCTCGGAGAACTGTCAAAGTCTGCCTGACGTAAAAAATCCCCCAAAATACCGTAAAGGCAGGACTTTATCTGCATTGTCATCTGCCGGTCAGGCTTGCCGGAATAATTCGGATATTTGACGTACAGGGATTTCAGGAAATACGGAGCGACCTCTTCGGAGCATTTAAATACGGGATTTTTACTTACCTGGGAGGCGGTTATATTTGTGAAATGCTTTACAAAATCTTCCGAGAAAACAACAATATAAATCTCTCCGTTCGATGAGATTTTCCAACTGTGTATCTGATACGGAAAAATCATTGCACATTCATTCTCTTTGAGGTTATAGGTTTTATTGTCGACAATACATTCAAACGAGCCTTTGATAACATAAATCAACTCATAGCTCTTATGGATGTGGGCGAAATGTTTAAAATCCGAAAAGATCCGTGTATTGAATACATTATCGCCGATAGAGTTATCCAACTGATGAAAGATCAATGTTTTTCTCCCGCCTTATGTTAAATTCTTGCTGATATTATATAATATCCGACTTGTATTGTCAATGCAAAAATGATAGAATCATAGCGTATTCATCAATATGTTTGGTGAAAACATATAAAAAATCAGTTTTTTGAAAAATATCAACAGGAGAAAAAATGCCATACGGGCATAGGTTTGAAAATGAAAACAGTACATATTGTATTCCCGGAAAAAATCGGACATATCGCTCCGGAAATATACGGTCATTTTGCAGAGCACATCGGAGGCGTTATTTATGACGGTCTGTGGGTGGGAAGAAATTCCCCGATCCCGAATATAAAGGGCTTCCGTAAAGATATAGTCGAAAAGCTGAAAAAAATAAATCCGCCGGTGTTGCGCTGGCCGGGAGGTTGCTTTGCGGAAACGTATCATTGGCGAGACGGAATCGGAAATAACAGACCGACACGACCGAACTGGTGGACATATAAGGACGGAAGGTATGAAACCAATGAGGTGGGTACGCACGAAATTATTGATCTGTGCGAACTGATAGGGGCAAAGCCGTATTTTGCGGTCAATGTCACATCTATCTCACCGATGGAAGCGAGAGATTGGATGGATTATTGCCTTTCGCCGCGCGGTTCCACAACACTTGCTCAGGAACGGGAGGCAAATGGGCATCCGGAGCCTTTTGATATTCCGTTTTGGGGGATAGGTAATGAAAACTGGGGCGGCGGAGGGAATATGACTCCCGATTATTACGCGCTCCAATACAGAAAATTTGCCACTGTCTTGAAAAACATTTGTCAGGACAAAGCAAAGCTGATTGCCGGAGGAGCAGACGCAGACAGTTATTATTGGACGCAGGATCTGATAAAGAATCTCTCGTCAGGTCGAGCGCCTATGGACGGAATGTCATTCCACTATTATTGCAGAAAGGCGGGCGGAGCAGTCGACTTCAGTACGGACGAATGGTACGAATTGATAGCAAAAGCCGAGAAAATGGAAACTCTTATTGAGCGCCATTCGGCAGTGACTGTCGGCTACGGTATTCAGGAGAGGGCAAAGCTGGTCATTGACGAATGGGGGTGCTGGCACCCGGAAAATTCGGGACCGTCAAAGGGCTACAATCTGTTTGAGCAGCAATCCACCATGCGTGACGCCGTTATTGCGGCGTTGACTCTGAATATATTCAATAATCATTCCGACCAAATATTGATGGCTAACGTAGCGCAGCTATGCAACAATCTGCATTGCCTTTTCCTTGCGGGCGGTGAAAACTGCATTGCCACACCGACGTACTATGTATACGATATGTACAAAACTCATCAGGACGCACAGGCTCTGCGTACGCTCGTTGAAGATAACGGAGGACCGGACAGTAAAATATCGGTTTCAGCTTCCGTTAAGGGTAATTGTATTACGCTAACAATGGCAAATCTGTCCGCAGAGCAAGACATTGATGTGAATGTTTCAATGTTGGGTATCACTGATTTTTCCCGGACCGCAGAAATGACAGTGTTATCCGCCTCGGATATTCACGCGCACAATACATTTGATGATCCTGAAAATGTTGCCCCGAGGACAGAGAATATCAATATTTCCGAACCTATAAAAATTCCGTATGCTTCTGTGGCGAGCCTAAAGTTAGATATATGAGCCGTCAGAGCAGATATTTTTTTCGGCAAACGGGTCTGTTCACCTCTTTTTTCTGAAATCACTGATGTTATCCAATGCATATTCGAAATGCTTTTTTGTATTGTTTTACCGAAATATTGAGCGCGTAATAAAGTTATTGCTGAAAAAATGCCAATCATATTACGGGTCTGAAGTAATATCGGACATTGAATTTTCTGCATAATCGCAGAGCAGAATAATACAACAAAAAGCATAATAGAATATTGATTTGCTTATTTCAATCTGCTACAATTTAAATAGTCTGATAACACTGGATCGTACAGTCATTGTTTTTGAGGAAATGAATCATGAAATGGATCGCGAAAAACGGCAATATAAAGTCCGATCTGCGTATTACGGAGCGTCGCGGAGACTCTGACGAAGTGATATTCCTCGACGTTGAGCTTGAGCTTGCACAGGTTTCCGTGCCCGAACCGATATCGGTCAGATTTGATTTTCAGTGCATAGATATATATTCTGTTTTCAGTCCGACAATATGGTCGGGGCGCCATCTTGGACCGAACTGGCAGAAACGGATCTCGTCATCAAGGCTTTCCTCGGGAGTTCCGGTACACTCTCTGGTTTCCTTGGGGGGAAATAACAGACTTACCGTTGCGGTTTCGGATGCAAATACTTCGTGTGAGATACGTACGGGGATTATTGAAGAGAACGGAAATTGCGAGGTGGAGATAAGGTTCTTTACACGGCAGACGGAGCCGATAAGCAAATACCGTTCTACAATACGACTTGACTTTACCGACGAGCGTTACGAGACGGTGCTTTGCAACGTGGAAAAATGGTGGTCAGATGAATGCGGATATAAGTGTGCCCCGGTTCCCGAGCACGCAAGGTTGCCCATGTATTCCACGTGGTATTCATTTCATCAGAATATAGATACGACAGCGATAGCAGAGCAATGCCGACTTGCCAAAAAGCTCGGAATGGAAAGCGTAATAGTTGATGACGGTTGGCAAACGGAGGACGGAAGCAGAGGTTACGCCTTTTGCGGCGACTGGGAGGTGGCGAAGAGTAAGATCCCGAGCATGAAGAGCTTCGTCGACACAGTCCACGCCTGCGGCATGAAGTTTCTGATATGGTTCGGTATGCCTTTTGTGGGCGTAAACTCCAAAGCATTCTCAAAATTTGAAGGCAAGTATCTCGGAGTGGAGCACAGAGGCGGTCAGCCGTCATTTGCGGTCCTTGATCCCAGATTTCCCGATGTCAGGAAACACCTTTTGAGCCTTTATGAAAAAGCGGTGCGGGAGTGGGGAATTGACGGTTTGAAGCTTGACTTTATAGACTCATTCAGATTATATCCGGATACACCCGCAGAAGCGGATGGAAGAGACATACAGTCTCTTGATGAGGCGGTAAACAGTCTGATGATCGATATTTACGTAAAACTCAAAGCGATAAAGCCCGATATTATGTTTGAGTTCCGCCAGACTTATGTGGGACCCGCGATCCGTAAGTACGGTAATATGCTCCGTGTTTGCGACTGCCCGCTTGACGCATTGATAAACAGACGTGCCTCGGCAGATCTTCGTCTTGTGAGCGGGAAAACGGCGGTTCACTCGGATATGCTGATGTGGAATCCGGATGACAGCGCAGAATCGGCGGCAACTCAAGTAATTTCCGCATTGTTCTGTGTTCCGCAGATATCCGTTATGATAGATAAGCTGCCCGAAAGTCACAGAAAAATGCTTGAATTTTATCTCGGTTTCTGGAGGCAAAACAGAGAAACGTTGCTTGACGGCGAGTTCAGAGCGGAAAATCCCGAGGCGTTTTATACTCTCGTTTCCTCACGCCGGGACGGTCATCTTATCGCGGTAAATTATGTGGAGACGGTACTGAATACGGAGGACTACGGGAGGATTTCATATATAAACGGATCTGCGGGAGATAGGCTTACCGTAAGATTTTTGTCGGATATGGGCGGGAGAAGGGTAACCGTTTATAACTGCATGGGAGAGGTCCTGCAGAGCGGTTTGCGAACGATCTGTGCGGGAATTCACGATTTTGCGGTGCCCCGTAGCGGGATGCTCATAATTGAGTAAATACGCACTGTCGTGCCGTTTATTT
>JBJDZF010000279.1:0-2990 GCA_051867855.1 Eubacteriales bacterium | reverse complement strand
AAAGTGCACCGCACCTGCATTACGGCGGAGCGTCCACTGCATAAAGTTATAGTTTACTCTATCCGCAAAGGGCGCAAGATTCTCGGTATATCCCATTTCAAACCGGATAATGGAGATAAGATCCGCAAGCTGTGCCATCGTACCGCGTTTTACCTTTTCGGGCTTTTTAATGGCATAGCAATCCCACAAGCGTTCTATGATAATACCTTTCGCTTTCAACTTTTCATATAAAGCTTTCAGCCCTTCCATTGCCATAGGACGGTCCTTATACTGTTGGTCATATATGATGCGCAGCGCAATAATCTCATCTCTGTTTTCACCGATGAATTCACGGAAGGATGTGATAATACGGTCAGCGTTTTCTTCTTGCTGTGTATCAAATCCCGCGAACAAAACTTCATCAAGATTTATGTTGTCTATGATTTGTTCATGACTGCGGCGAATGTTTTCGACATAATCTCTTACATCGGGGTTTTGGAATGGAGCAACCGCTTCTGTTGCCAAGGCTTTTTGTGCTTGAACGAGTTGTTCCTCGGTAGGCGCTGACGTTGCAAATTGCTCCTTCGCTCTCACAAAGATAACGTCCTCATCAAAAGCATTCAAAAGGTTTTCTGCAATCTGACCGGCACTTGAGCCAACTTTCTCAGAGAACTCTTTCTTCTCGCTTGCAGTCATTTGGCTATTCAAACGAATGACACGGTTTGCAAGGGATGTGAGGGTATCCTCATTCTTATCACCGAGAGCAACATTCATCATAAGCTCACGCATACTGACTGACGGTTTACGTTCCAGCGTGCGAGTGTCGGATTTTTTGGATTTCGTAACGCCGACGGCATCGACAATAACAAAATGGTCTTTGTTTTCGGTGGCAGACGGTGTAACCTTTTGGAGATCGTCTTTTGAAAGCGTGCGTGTACCGCGTCCTTTCATCTGTTCGAAATAGTTCTTACTGCGAACGTCACGCATAAATATCAAGCATTCGATGGGTTTAACGTCCGTTCCCGTTGCAATCATATCGACCGTAACAGCAATTCGTGGATAATAGTCATTACGGAAAGAACTCAACACACTTTCCGGATTATCTGCGGAGTATGTAATCTTCTTGCAGAACTCATTGCCCTCTCCGAATTCCTCACGGACAATTTGAATGATATCGTCTGCGTGGCTATCGGTCTTTGCAAAGATAAGTGTTTTCGGAACTTCCTTACGGCGAGGGAACAATGATGTGAAGAGGTTATCTTTAAATGTGCGAACGACGGTACGTATCTGACTCGGGTTGACGATATCACGGTCAAGTTGTGAAGGTGTGTAATCCACGTCCTCGTCAAGCTGTTTCCAACGTTTTTCACGAGATAAACGGCTCCGCACCTCAATCATCTGTTTCATAATGTGCGTAGTATTTTTACCGACGCTTGTTTCTATCAAGAAAATATCTTCTCCGACATTAACTCCGTCGATGATTGCCTGCTCACGAGGATATTCACTGACCACATTCTCGTTGAAAAAGGCAAAGGTGCGTTTGTCCGGAGTTGCGGTAAGACCAATAATAAACGAATCGAAATATTCGAGAACCTGATTCCACACATTGTAAATGGAGCGATGACATTCATCAACGATGATGCAGTCAAAGAACTCGGGCGGATATTTTTCGTTATAAACCACTTCTTTTGGAGTCTTTGAATCTGCCGTTACATATTCGTTAAACGAAGTTTGTTCGGTAGATTCGTCAAGTTCTTCACCTTTTAGAATGGAGTACATTCTTTGAATTGTGCTGATGCAGACTTGAACGCCGTCGGGAATATATGACGATTTCAATCTGTGGACACCGTAAATTTGTGAGGATGAACGTGGATCGTCAGTAGGTCTGTATGCTAAGAATTCACGCTCTGCCTGTTCGCCCAAGCCTTTGGTATCAACAAGAAAAAGAATCCGATTCATTTTTCCGTATTTTAAAAGCCTGTATGCGGCAGTTATTGCAGTGAATGTCTTTCCTGCACCTGTTGCCATTTGCACCAATGCCTTCGGGCGGTTCTCGGCAAAGGATTTATCAAGATTCTCGATGGCTGCAATCTGACATTTTCGGAAGCCTGTCGAATCAAATGCAGGAAAGGACTTCATGTTGTTTCTTATAGTGTTTGGCTGTTTCAAGAGTGCTGATAATGTTTCGGGACGATGGAAAGAGAAAATCGTTCTTGACCTATATTTGATATCATTATAATCGGTAAAGCGAGTCAGCTTGTCCGTTGCCTCGTATGCAAAGCGAATACGATGCTCTCCCTTAATCCACTTAAATGTACTGTTGGCATAACGAGAAGACTGTCCTTCGACAGCTGTAATATTCTCTCCGAGTTCTGCCTTCTTTGCTTCAATTATGCCTACAGGTATGCCTTCAACAAATAAAGCGTAGTCTACAGGACCGGTGCTTGTAGGAAATTCCCGAACGGCAACACCGAGAGAAGCTGACAAATTCAAGGACTTCACATCCTGAATTACCCAACCGGATTCTATTAACTTTTTATCTATTATGATTCGAGCTTTATCTTCAGGCTTCATATTAGCCTCCTTGATAATGTGAATTGTCCCCAATTGTGAGTTGAAAACTATGTTCTATAAATCGCATCCAACGTCTTTCCGTCTTTATTTTTCCATTCAGTCCAGCCGTTTGTTGAGCCGCCGAGAACAAAATCGCTCGCCCCGCTCGGCGTATTAAATTCCAACGTGGTTTTCAGGATATAAATGCCGTTCTCCAATGCAATATCGCCGTTAGATTGCAATTCCGTTCTTTGTTTATTGTATTTTTCAAGGCTTGTCGGTTTCGTCATATTGATTTGAGAGCCTTCCAAAACCTGAAATTTGTCCCCGTCATAAACACCGTAAGCGAGAATACCGTTTCTCGTTGTATGGAATATCTCGCGATTATCGTTACTCTGTTTTGCATCGTCCATTTTATATCCGAGAGTAGCCATTACGAATTGAATTTCGTCATAGAC
>JBJDZF010000278.1:0-2991 GCA_051867855.1 Eubacteriales bacterium | reverse complement strand
GAAAAGCTTTCCCCCGCACCCCTTTCAAAAGCTTTCAAACCTGTTATAATTTATCCAAGTCTGAAGTTCTTGAAAGAGGGGCGCGGGGAGGAAGCTTCTTTCAAGAAGCTTCCTCCCCGCAAAAGCAAAGGTATCACCGTATTATACGGGGGAAACTTCTTTTAAGAAGTTCCCCTCCGCAAAAGTGCATATCAAACGGCGCGGGGAGGAAACCTTCTTTTAAGAAGTTTCCTCCCCGCAAAAAGCACCTCGTTACCTTATACCCTGGAGAAATTGGCAAAGTCTTGGATGTTTGGGTGACGAGAAGAATTCGTCCGGTGGCGCCTCTTCGGCGATCACACCGTCACACATAAACAGCACCTTATCAGCGACCTCGCGTGCGAATCCCATTTCATGGGTAACGACGACCATTGTCATGCCGTCGGCGGCAAGCTGTTTCATAATTTCGAGCACCTCACCGACCATCTCGGGGTCGAGAGCGGAGGTAGGCTCGTCAAATAGCATCACGTCGGGATTCATGGCAAGCGAACGTGCGATAGCCACCCTCTGCTTCTGTCCTCCCGAGAGCATCTGCGGATACGCTTTAGCCTTATCGGGCAATCCGACCATTTTAAGCAGTTCGTTTGCACGCTCGTATGCCTGTTCTTTCTCCATGACCTTGAGCTTGATCGGCGCAAGCGCGATGTTGTCGATTATGGTCCTGTGGGGAAAGAGGTTGAAGTGCTGGAACACCATTCCCATCTTCTGACGTACCGCATTTATATCGCATTTCGGCGAGGTAATGAGCTTCCCCTCGAAGAATATCTCACCCTCCGTCGGCACTTCAAGCAGATTAAGGCATCGCAGAAATGTACTTTTACCCCCGCCGGACGGGCCGATGATAACGACCTTTTCGCCCTTGCAGACATGATAATCTATTCCGCGGAGAACCTGTATTTCTCCGTCTTTTCCGAAGCTTTTGTGAAGATTTTTAACCTCTATCACTTCTGCGCAGTCTCCTTTCGAGCAGGGATACGAGCTTTGTAAGCCCGACGACAATAACAAGATAGATGAGCGCCACGGCGATCAGCGGCAAAAATGCGGTAAACGTGATTCCCCTTATTATATCACCGCCGCGCGTCAGGTCGTTGATACCGATATAAGACGCGACCGAGGTCTCCTTGAGCAGAACGATAAACTCGTTGGCAAGCGCGGGAAGCACCGCCTTGAACGCCTGCGGAAGAATAATATACCACATTGTCTGAATGTAGTTAAAGCCCAGACTTCTGCCCGCCTCAAACTGCCCGTTGTCGATCGACATAATTCCGCCCCTGACTATTTCGGCGACGTAAGCGCCGGAATTGAGTCCGAAACAGATGACAGCCGCAAGTATTTTATTGATGTTGAGCGGCATGAATATAACGAAATAAATTATCATCAGCTGGACGAGCACCGGCGTTCCGCGAATGACCGTCAGATATATTTTACATATGGCGTTGAGAAATTTCAGCTTCCCGATCTTCTCATTCGTACATCTCACGATAGCGACGAGAAATCCGAGCACAATACCGAGAAGTACCGCGAAAACGGTTATCTGGAGCGTTGTCAGAAGTCCGGTAGTGAGGTACTGCCAGCGTGCGCCCTCGATAAAATTCATTCTGAATTTTGCGACGAACGAATTCCACTGTCTTACGAGATAAACCGATGTATCGGGCTTGGTCGTCTCATAGGAAAGGCTTATGCACTCGGTAAGTCCGGTCTTGAGATTCGACTCCGCCTTGATCTGCTCTGTGCCGATAGTCACGCTCCCGAGCTTTGAGACATAATCCGAAGCGGCGGCGATATTTCCGAAAATTGCGTTTACCGCATCCTTTGAGGTGTAAAGCTCATATCCGTTCTTCGTCTGATAGATCACAAGCTCGGCACTGCTCTCCCCGATTTCAGCGGTCTCGAGAAGAGACAGAAGAATCGGGTCAATGCTCATTTTAATTTTTGTAGACGTCATTTTCATCCCGTTTTCATCTTCGGTCGGGACATCGAGCAGAGCGGCGATGTTATCCTTTATAAGTGTCTCCGTGTCAATGCTTTTGACGGTACACGATACCCGTATGTCCTTCTCCGTGCCGTAATCGAGAGAATTTGCCGTCACCGAGGTGTTTGACGCTATGTAAGCCATAGATTTCCGCGTGTTTGAGGCGGTCATATCCTTCAGCGCGTCGTCAATTATCCCCTGTGCTTCCTCGAGCGTAATCTCGTCCGCAACGGTCTCGCTTCGTATATAGACGGCGAATCCCACCGCAACGGCGGCAATTACAGCGACTACCGATACTATTATAATGAGCAGCCTTTTGGTTCTTTTTTTCATCGCTATTCCCTTTCATGCGTAATGGAAACGGGCACAAAAAACGTAAAGCAGAAAACAGCAAACAGCAGGCAGGAACGGGCGACACCCGTACCTGACTGCCGTTGTGTTTCATCCAAATCCGGTTTTATCGGTTTGCTTGAATCAGTTAGACTTTATATACTTGGCGACTATCCTGTCGATCGTACCGTCCTCGGTAAGCTCCTCTATTGCCTTATTGATCTTTTCGAGAAGCTCCTTGTTGCCCTTGTTAACGGCAATGGCATATTCCTCAACCGCATACTCGGTCTCAAGGATCTTGAGTCCCTCATTTGCAGCTACAAAGGATTTTGCAGGCTCATTGTCTATGACAACGGCATCAACGTCTCCGCCCTTAAGCGCGGCTACGGCATCCGCTCCCTTATTGTATTTAACCACAAGACCGTTTTCGCTTCCGTCCTCATTGGTTCCGAAGTCACCGGTCGCGTAGATATCACCGGTGGTTGCGAGCTGAACGCCTATCTTCTTGCCGGCAAGGTCATCTGCTGACGCAATTGTGGAGCCTTCCTTGACGATGATGACCTGAACACCCGTAGCGTAAGAGGACGAGAAATCGATCTCCTCCTTGCGCTCGTCGGTAACCGTCAGTCCGGCAACACCGATATAATCGG
>JBJDZF010000277.1:0-13059 GCA_051867855.1 Eubacteriales bacterium | reverse complement strand
ATCGGCACGGCTCTCCGTTTTTCCCTCACCGCGCGCAAAACGGTCCACAAAGATGTGATACATAATGCCGCCGGAAAACCATTTCGGAAAAGTCTGCTCAAATTCCTTTTCGTAAATAAGCAGACGGAAACGCCCGGCACTTGTCGGAGACAGAACAAAGTCCACATTGTTTACCGAATCTGTAAACAATGTATCCGCACCGCGGAGAAAGAGAAACTCATAGTAAAAAAGTCCCGATGCGTCGGGCAGGCACAGCTTCCCCGGCTCAAGAGAGGTAACGTAAATATCCGTACCCTCGCGGGTTTCGAGAAATGTCAGCGGAATGTCGCGATCCTCACCGCCGTCGGCGCATATCCTGATCACTACGGCACTAGCTCCGAGAATTCTCGGAGCTTCAACCGTAAAGGACAGCACGCCGCCTGCGGGAAATGCGCCCAATGACGATACGTCCCTGCCGTCCATCCGCTTTATGATACGCGGCATGGCATCGCCGTTTATATCAAGTCTGGTAATCATCAGTCGGTACAGCCTCGGACCTTCCTCTCAATTTTTGTCTGACAGCGGCTTTATATTCCATATTCTGTCCGCATATTCGCCTATTGAACGGTCCGCGCTGAAATAACCCGACGCGGCGATGTTAAGCAGCGACATACGGTTCCACTTGCGCTTGTCGCGGTAATCCGTTATTGCTCTCTCATGCGCCGCGCGGTACGGCTCGAAATCCGCAAGACACATATACGGGTCTGCAACTCCGGGTCCCGATACGAGATACGACGCAATATCGGAGAAGGATTCTCCGCAGAATCCGATATTGAGCTTGTTTATTATACGTCCGAGTCTCTGGTTGTTGGTGCAGAAATCGACCGAATTGTATCCGCGCATCCAGATATCGTCCACCTCGCGGCTCGTAAGCCCGAAAATATACATATTGTCCTTGCCTGCCGCGTCGAGCATTTCCACATTCGCACCATCGAGCGTACCTATCGTAATGGCGCCGTTCATCATCAGCTTCATGCACCCCGTGCCGCTTGCTTCCTTGCCCGCAAGAGATATCTGTTCGCTTATCTCGGCGGCGGGTATGAGGGCTTCGGCAAGGCTTACGTTGTAGTCCTCGAGGAATATTACAGACAGCTTTTCACGGACCTGCGGGTCCTGCTCGATCTCACGGCCGATATAATAAATGAGCTTTATGATATTCTTCGCCATGTGATATCCCGGCGCCGCTTTCGCTCCGAAAAGGAAGGTCTGCGGCACAATATCGATGTTGGGGTTGTCCTTGATGTCAAGATAAAGTCCGATAATATTGAGGGCGTTAAGCAGCTGGCGCTTATACTCGTGCAGTCTCTTTATCTGTACGTCGAACACCGAGTGCGTGTCGAGCGCGCGTCCGGTCTTTGCGTAAAGGTGATTCGAAAAAGCCACCTTGTTTCTGTGCTTTATGGCTCTCAGCCTATCGAGAACGCCGTCGTCGTCCGCATATTTTGCGAATTCGCGAAGCTCCTCGGAATTATGGCGGTAACCATCTCCGATACATTCGTCAAGAAATGCGGCAAGCTCGGGATTTGAATAGCACAACCACCTGCGGTGGGCTATACCGTTGGTCACGTTGTCAAATCTTTCGGGGTACATTGCGTTGAAATCCTTGAAGGTAGAACGGCGGAGTATATCGGAATGGAGCTTTGAAACGCCGTTTACCGAATGGGAACCGATAACGGAGAGATTAGCCATTCTGACCTGTCCGTAGCTGACGACGCTCATGGCGGAAATGCGGTTCCAGTTTCCCGGGAAGCTCTTCCATGCCTCGCGGCAGAACCTCTCGTTTATCTCCTTGACGATGGCGTAAATTCTCGGGAGCTTGAGCTTGAACAGATCCTCGTTCCATGTCTCGAGAGCCTCCGGCATTACGGTATGGTTTGTATATGAGCAGATCTTAACCACCATATCCCATGCCTTTTCCCAGCTGTAAAAATAATCGTCTACGAGTATTCTCATAAGCTCGGGGATGCAGAGCGCGGGATGTGTATCATTGATGTGTATCGCCACCTTATCCGCAAGGTTATCAAGCGTACCGTACACCTTCATATGGTCGTTTATGATACTCTGGCAGGACGCAGAAACAAGGAAGTACTGCTGTGAAAGGCGCAGCAGCTTTCCCTCCGTATGATTGTCGGAGGGATAGAGAACTTTGGATATTATCTCCGCATTCGTGCTTTCCTCGATCGCTTTGGCATACTGACCCTGTGTGAACAGCCCCATATTGAAGATATGGGTATCCTTTGCACGCCAGAGACGGAGCTGGCTGACCGCTTCCGAGTCCGCCCCCGAGATCATCATGTCATAAGGCACCGCCTCGACATCCTCGCAGTCCTCATAGGTTATCTCAAGATGTCCCTCTCTCCAGTTTTCCTTGACCCTACCGCCCATGCGCACGTGATATATCCTGTCCGTTCTCGGGACGAGCCACACCTCGCCTCCGGGAAGCCACACGTCGGGCAATTCGACCTGCACTCCGTCGACTATCATCTGCTTGAAAAGACCGTACTCATAGCAAATGGAAAAACCGGTTGCGGGATAGTCGAGCGAGGAAAGAGAATCCATGAAGCACGCCGCAAGTCTGCCGAGTCCCCCGTTTCCGAGTCCGGCATCCGGCTCACACTCGTACAGATCCTCAAGCTCCGTGCCGAAGCTCTTCAGCGCGGCGCTGTATTCGTCCGTAAGTCCAAGATTGCAGAGATTGGTTTTGAGCGAGCGCCCGAGCAAAAACTCGATCGACATATAGTACAGCCGCTTTGCGCCCTTTTCGTTTACTCTCTGCTTGAAGTCCCCTCTTTTCTCGGTCAGAATATCCTTGACGGTCATTGCCACCGCCTTGTACATCTGATCGCGCGTCGCGTATTTCGGCGTACACCCGAAATATCTCGACAGCTTTGCCTCTATATTGCTTTTAACCTCGTTTACCTGCGGATGATAGTTCATAAAATCAAGACCAAACCTTTCTTTGTGTAAATACCCCATATCTCGGCGCTCCCCTTTTCAGGTTCGGGAGACCGCCGTGCAAACGCTCAGAGTGAGTTGTACATCTCCATATACCTTTGGGCGGACACATTCCATGAGAAGTCCGTTCTCATGATCTTTCCGACGAATTTCGTCCGGAGCGCCTTATCGCGCCACAGAGACACCGCCGCGACCGTCCTCTCGAGAAGCTCCTCGGAGCTGTAATTTGCAAATGTAAATCCGTTGCCCATTATTTTGTCCCCGTCGAGCCAGAAGCCCTTGATCGAATCGTAAAGCCCGCCTGTCTCCCTGACCACCGGGATCGCTCCGTAACGCGAGGCGATCATCTGTGAAAGTCCGCAAGGCTCGCTCTTTGAGGGCATGAGGAAAATGTCCGCAGCCGCGTATATCCGTTTTGACAGCTCTCTGTCATAGCATATATATGCCGCCGCCTTTTGCGGAAAATCACAGCGGACGCGGCAAAACAGCTCCTCGTACTGCCTCTCGCCCTTGCCGAGAACGACAAACTGGACATCGTTGCAAGCGAGCAGGCTGTATATCATTTCGGACACAAGATCAAGCCCCTTGTGAGAGGCAAGTCGGGATATGAGCGCTATCATCGGCACATCCTCGCGCACGGGAAGTCCGCACTCCTCCTGAAGTGCCGTTTTGTTCGCGGTCTTTTTCCCGAGTGAGCGCCACGTGTAATTCGATGCAATGGCACTGTCCTTCTGCGGGTTGTAATAGGTATAATCAATACCGTTGAGTATACCGCACAGCTTATGCGAATACATACGCAAAATCGGGTCAAGCCCATGTGAATAGGTCGGGGAGCAGATCTCTTTTGCGTATGTGGGGCTTACGGTGCTGACTCTGTCCGCGCACACGATCGCGCTTTTCATCAGATTTATGCACCCGTCATATTCCATCAGCGAGCGGCAATCCTGTCCAAGCCCGAATACGTCGCCGAGAATTGCGAAATCATATTTTCCCTGGTACTCGATATTGTGTATGGTAAACACCGTGCGGATATTTTCATATCCTGCCTTATTCCTGTATTTTGTGTTCAGATACACGACGGCAAGCGCACTCTGCCAGTCGTTTGCGTTTATAACGTCGGGATAAAAACCGATGACCCCGAGCATATCGATCGCCGCCATGCAGAAATACGCGAACCGCTCTCCGTCGTCGTAGCTGCCGTAGAGTCCGGTGCGGTCAAAATAGTATCTGTTGTCTATAAAATAATATTTGACGCCGTCACGCACAAGGCTTTTAACTCCGCAGTACTGGCGTCTCCATGAGAGCTGTACCGTAAACTCTGCCTCGGTCTTCATCGCATCAGTGTATTCGCTTTTTATGCTTGAATAAAGCGGCAGGACCACGCGCACGTCGACGTTTTCCTTACCGAGATCCTTGATTGCCGCGGGCAGAGACCCGATGACATCTCCGAGTCCTCCGGTAGCCGCAAACGGCATAGCCTCTGAAGCGATATATAGTATTTTTTTCATTGTGTATTCCTTTCCGTTGGTTTTTTTCGGCGTCAGGTGTGGCTCTCGCCGCTCACCGACGCCGGGCGGCTCACGACGTGCGTTCAGATCTCGCTTCCCTTTGCAAGGAAGAACGGCATCGTGCCGTGTCCGAGCAGATCTATTCCGTCACGTATTCTGACATTTTTGTCGGCAATTATGCAATTTATCGACACGTCGGAGCCTATCGTCGTATCCTGCATCAACACGCAGTTTTTAACAACAGTCCCCTTTCCAATTCGCACCCCTCTGAACAGCACGGAGTTTTCCACCGTGCCCTCGATGACGCACCCGTCGGCGACATAGGAGTTTTTCACGCTCGCGCTCTCGGCATATCTTGTGGGAGCCGAGTTGCGCACCTTTGTGTGGACGGGACGCTCGGGATTATTGAAGAGCGCCGCGCGGGTATCCGAGTTCAGAAGATCCATTGACGCCTCATAGTAGCTTCTCAGGGATGTTATCTGAATATATTTTCCCCTGTAATCATATGAAAAAATGCGCGCTCTGTCAACACGGCTCTTGATTACGTCCCTGTAAAAGTCGGTATATCCGCGCGAGGCGGCGTCGTTTATCAAATTCAGCAAAAACATTCTGCCGACGACCATCAGATTAGTGCTTACCGTAGCCGTTTTGTCCTTTTTCAGGATTCTCCTTATGTCACTTACCCTGCCGTCCCCATCCGACGATATCTTGTAAAGCTCCTGCGGGTATTCGCGGCCTTCGAGAGACAGCGACGTCGTCACAACGGTCAGATCAGCCTCGTTTTCTATGTGCGCGCGAAGTACGTCGTCAAGGTCTATGTTGAATATTGCATCGCAGTCCGAAAGGACCATGTAGTCCTCCGTACAGCGTGAGATGAAATTCGTCACCCCCATCAGCGCTTCAAGTCGCGTGCTGTAAAGCCTATCCGTCCCGTGCGTGTCGTACGCCGTTATAAACGGAGGCAGTATCTTTATTCCACCCGAGCGGCGGGCGAGATCCCAGTCCTTTCCCGTGCCGATATGATCTATCAGCGACTGGTAATTATTATGAGTTATTACTCCGACCTTGGTAATTCCCGCATTGACCATGTTTGAAAGCGGAAAATCTATAAGTCTGTATCTGCATCCGAAGGGCACCGACGCCATAGTTCTCTTTGCCGTAAGCTCCGGAACAAACGAGTCATGTATATTTGAAAAAATCAATCCTGCGACAGCCATTGCTCTTCCCCCTGTAATTTTTGATTCGGATCATTTTACTATATGTCAGATCAGCTTTTGAGTATCTGTCCCTCGGGTATGACAACACCCGAACCGACAACGGTGATTCCGGACGTTCCGTCCCGTACGGAGCCGACCTCGGCTCTCGCACCGACCACAACACGCTCGTCAATTATGGAGTAATTCACACTCGCTCCCTCTTCGATCCTCACGTTGTCCATGATGACAGAATCGCGCACAACGGCGCCGCGGCAGACCGTCACGCCGGAGCCGATGACCGAATTAACAACCGTTCCGTATATCTCCGTTCCCTCGGTCACGGAGCTGTTTTTGACGACCCCGCCCTCTCCGACATATTGCGGCGACTCCGCCTCATGGCGTGAGAAAATGCGCCACTTCTCGTCATTGAGAACAAGTGCGGGGTTTTCCCCGAGCAGGTCCATGTTAGCCTCCCAGAGCGAGGATATCGTTCCGACGTCCTTCCAGTATCCCGAGAAATTGTACGCAAACATCCTCTCACCCGCTGCGAGCATCGCGGGAATGATATTCTTGCCGAAATCATGTGCGCTGTTCTCATCGGCATCGTCCGCCGACAGATAATCAAACAGCTTGCCCTTGTTGAAGATATATATACCCATAGACGCCTTTGTGCTGTCGGGCTCCTTCGGCTTTTCGGTAAACTTGAATATACGGTTGTCGGCATCCGTGCTCATTATTCCGAATCTGCCTGCCTCGCTTATCGGAACGTCGATGACCGAAATGGTACAGTCCGCCTTGTTGGCAATATGGTACTCAAGCATCTTCGAGTAGTCCATCTTGTATATATGGTCCCCCGACAGTATAAGCACGTAATCGGGAGAATATCTGTCAATAAATTCCATATTCTGGCAGATGGCATTGGCGGTTCCCTTGTACCAGTCGCCGCCCTTTTTGCCCTGATACGGCGGCAGTATCTTCACCCCGCCGAAGGCTCTGTCGAGATCCCACGGCACGCCGTTTCCGATATAATCGTTCAGGACAAGCGGCTGATACTGTGTCAGCACTCCTACAGTATCGAATCCGGAGTTGACGCAGTTTGAAAGAGTAAAATCGATTATCCGGTATTTTCCGCCGAACGAAACGGCGGGCTTTGCCGTCTTTGACGTGAGCTCGTAAAGTCGGCTCCCCTGTCCGCCGGCAAGCAACATTGCTACGCATTCTTTCTTCTTGAACATAAAACCCTCCGATGTTTTTTATGAATCGCGGGACAGCGTCCCGAAAGTCAGGTAATAATCTGCGCAAGGTAACAGCTATCGCCGGGAAATCGATCCGGCGTGAAACGGTGCAAATTCAAAGCTCCGTCCCCGAATTTCCCTTTTTTACGCTCTTGCTCTTACCCTTTTTTCTTGTGCAGGCGAACATCGCCGCGCCCAGCGGCGGCACATTTATTTTCAGCGAGTCGGGCAAGGCGCGCCATGGCTCGCCGGTGCTCTTAAGCGTCCCGGGATTGAGCACACCGCTGCCACCGTATCTCTCGTCGTCAGAGTTGAAGATCTCCCCGTAATTTCCCGCATAGGGCACCCCGAGTGTAAAATCCCTGCGCGTCACCGGTGTAAAGTTTATAACGACAATGACTTCCTTTCCCGCTCTGTCCGTGCGGCGGTATGAAATGATGCTGTCGTCTCTGTTGTCGGCGTCTATCCAGCAAAAACCGTTCCAGTCGCTATCGTTCTGCCACAGTGCGGGAGTACGCAGATACAGCTGATTCAGCTCTGCAAAGTAGCGCTGGAGCTTTGCATGGGATTCGTAATCGAGCAGGAACCATTCGATCGAGCCCTCGAAATCCCACTCGCGGAACTGTCCTATCTCACAGCCCATGAACATCAGCTTTTTACCGGGATGCGTCATCATGAACGCCGCGAATGCGCGCGTGTTTGCGAATTTCTGCCAATAGTCACCGGGCATTTTGTCGAGAAACGATTTCTTGCCGTGTACCACCTCGTCGTGTGAGATCGGGAGAATATATTTTTCACTGAAGGCATACGTCATCGAAAACGTCGTCTTTTCGTGCTCGTATTTTCTGAATATAGGATCCTTTGCCGCATACGCGAGCGTATCGTTCATCCAACCCATGTTCCACTTGAGGTCAAAGCCGAGCCCGCCGTTATCGAATGTCGTAACGTTGGCAAACGCGGTCGACTCCTCGGCGATCATGAGCACATCGGGATAAGCGCTTTTTACGGCGGAGTTCAGCTTTCCGAAGAAAGAGACCGCCTCGAGGCACTTGTTTCCGCCGTAGATATTCGGAACCCATTCTCCGGGCTTCTTGTCATAATCGAGATACAGCATCGAGGCAACCGCGTCGACGCGAAGCCCGTCCGCATGAAACTCACCTAACCAGTACAGCGCATTCGATACGAGAAAGCTCTCAACCTCGTTCCGACCGACGTCGAAACGCCGTGTTCCCCACCCCGCATGCTCCATTCTGTCCTCACCCTGATATTCGTAAAGGGGCTGTCCGTCAAACTCGCACAGACCGTAGTCGTCCTTCGGAAAATGGGCGGGCACCCAATCGAGTATCACGCCTATTCCCGCCTCGTGCATCGTATCGACAAAGGCTCGGAAGTCATCGGGGGTGCCGAAGCGTGAGGTCGGCGCGTAATACCCGCATATCTGATACCCCCAGGAGCCGTCGAACGGATGCTCCATAACCGGCATCAGTTCTATATGTGTATATCCCATCTGCTTGACATACGGCGCAAGCTCCGCGGCACTCTCACGGTAAGAGTAATACGTTCCGTCTGCGTGTCTTTTCCATGAACCGAGATGTACCTCGTAAATACTCAGCGGAGACGAATAATAATGCGCCGCATTTTTTCTGCGATAGGCAAGCCATCCCGCGTCACGCCACTTATAAGTGCTGCTTGTTATCACCGAAGCGGTGCGGGGGGGATGCTCACATTCAAAGGCATACGGATCCGCCTTGTATATTTCCTTCTCACCGTTGCGTATTTTGAATTTATAAAGCGAGCCGTCGGACAGCTTTCCGTCGCCGACCGATATCTCCCAGATCCCTCCGTCCGTTATCCTCTCCATGGGATCGGACTCTCCCCAGCCATTGAAATCTCCGACGAGATAAACATTATCGGCGTTGGGCGCCCACACGCGGAAAACATACCCGTTCGCGCTTCTGTGCGCCCCCATGTATTCGTAAGCCCTGTAATTCGTTCCCTGGTGAAAGAGATAGGCAGGCAGATTGTTTTTATCTTCCTTCATACTTATGACCATTCCTTTCCAACATCGCGAAAGTTATGTGCCGGTTCTGCGAGTGCAGAATGGCTGTTGTTCAAACCGCCGGGACACAAAGCCTCCTGTCCGAATATTTTGTTATTCAGACTTGTTTTCCTCCGGCGCGGATACCGTCGCAGGACGGCGTCGCGAAAGTTTACGTGTCGTTACTACGGCACATCGGTAAAAGTATTCCTCGTAGCCGCTGATTTCAAACACCCTAAAAATATATATCGGTATTTTGTATTTTATGTATATTCATTAATTTATTTTGCCGTTTGACGGCTTGTTTTATATAATATGCAAAAAAACCAAAATTATGTAAAAAATCACCCACAATTATGTATATAACTTCCAAAAATTATTGTATCACATTTGTGCCTCAATGTCAAGGATATATCTTTACAAAGTTGCACAAATAACAGGCTGTACGCAGAAAATTTAAAATTTTTTCACGTAATCATCAAAATGTCAAAAATTATTCAAAATCCGTACACAGTGTGATAGTATCATTAATGAGTACGCTGATAAATATAATCTGACTCGGGGGGAACAAAATTTGACAGAGTTAAAAAATCTTACAAAAAAGTACGGCGGCAAAACGGCGCTTGACGGACTTTCTTTCGCACTTACGGACAATCGGGTAAACGGGCTGTTCGGTCCGAGCGGCGCGGGCAAGTCCACAGTTACCGACATACTCGCCGGATGCACGAGGAAAACCTCCGGCAGCGTTGTCGTATGCGATGCGGACATTGACACAGAGCCGCTACGCGCCGGAAGAAAGGTCGGTTACCTGCCGCAGATCACGCCCATATACCCGGATATGACGCCGTACGAATATCTCGTGTTTATTGCCGAGGCAAAAAAAGTCAGCTATGATAAGCTTTACCGTCAGGTAGACGAGGCGCTGGAGCTGACGGGCGCAGACGGAGTAAAAAGCAGACCGATGAAAAAGCTTCCGCTGTCGTCACACCGCAGGATAGGCATCGCGCAGGCACTGCTCGGAAGCCCCGAGCTGATAATTCTCGACGAGCCGACCGCAGGTCTTGACTCCGGGGATGTAAACGAAATTAACTCACTTATACGTATGCTCGGCGGCATGAAGACCCTGCTTGTTACGGGGAAGCAGTTCGGGGATATCATAAAAATAAGCGACGAGCTTATAGTAATATCGGACGGCAAACTCGTCGCGCGCGACACATCCGAAAATGTCAACGCCCGCCTTATGGAGTCGGGATTGCTACGCATCTCGGTCCGCGGCGATGCCGATACAGTTCTGCCGTTGCTCACGGAGCTCGACGGAGTTACCGGGATTTCGGTTATGTCGTCCGACGAAGGCGTGCTTGAGCTTCGCATCAGCCACAAGCGCACGACTGAAATACGCGACGCCGTTTTCGGTGTGCTCTCGCAGATAAACTGCCCGATCTTATCAATGGAAAACGAAACGCCCCAACCCGAAGATATTTTTTCGTTTCCGAAAAGTCCGGACGCTGTGCAGACGTCCGACGGAACGGCACCGCAAGACAGACAAAAAAAGTCCCGCGTGCTCCGCGGCAGACGGAGCGCTGGCAGAGAGGATAAAAGAAAATGACAGCTGTTTTTAAAAGAGAATTCTCTGCCGCCATGCACAATCTTGTCGGCTTTGCTTATCTTTCGCTTCTCCTGCTTGCTACGGGAATTTTTACACTCATATACAATTTATCATATGGGGTTGCCGGCATTGAGTTCATCATGTCGAGTCTTGCGATAGTGATGGCACTCCTTACCCCCGTCATGACAATGAGGACTCTCATGACCGACAGAAAATACGGGACCGACCGTTTCCTGTATTCGCTTCCGCTGTCCTCGCGTGATATAGTGCTCGGAAAGTACGCAGCGCTACTTGCGCCGTTCGCCATTAGCGTCGGCGCGCTCCTGCCGCTCCCGCTGATCCTGAATTTCTTCGGGAACGTGAACTTTGCCGCGGCGTATGCCTCGATCTTCGCGTATTTTCTTATGGGCTGTGCCATCATCGCACTCTGTATGTACATTTCGTCCCTGTTTAAGCACATCGCGGTCTCCGGTGCCGTTACATATGCGGCACTGGTCCTGCTTTACCTTATGGGTGCATTTGCGGTAATCGCGCCCTCCTCAACCACGGCGTCCCTCATCGGGCTCTGTGTTGTTGCTCTTTTGGTTGCGGCGGCATTTTTCGGGCTTTCCAAAAGTCCTGCCGTTGCGGTTGTCGCGGGAATGGTCGTCGCCATTCCAACGCTTGCGGTATACATCATATGCCCATCCTGCCTTGAGGGGATTCTTCCCTCCTTGCTTTCGGGCATTTCGGTATTCGCGCGGTTCGATTCATTTGTTTACGGCGTGTTTGACCTGCCTGCCGTGATCTATTTTATATCTTTTACCGCGGTATTCGTATTTCTTTCGGTATTCTCGCTTGAGAAGCGTCGGTCAAGATAAGGGGGCGGGATTATGAAAAGCAATGTAAAAGAAAAAAAGCTGCTCCCCATTATTTTTCTGCTTGTCGCGGCGATACTCATCGCGTCGCTCAATATACTCATGTCCCTCCTGCCGAACAGATATACCCGGTTAGATCTGTCATCGGAGAAGCTGTTTACGCTTTCCTCAAAGACAAAGGACTATCTGTCGTCTCTTGACGAAGATGTCACGCTCTATGTGATCGGAGCCGACGGCACCAACAGGGAGCTCGAGGTGTTTATCAATCGCTTTTCGCAGTACGGCGACAGGGTTAAGATAAAGAATGTCGGCAATGCCGATGTCGACTTATTCCTTGAAGAACGCGGCTTCGGTGAGGATGTAACTGTCTCTTCATACAGCGTGATGGTGGAGAGCGCAAAGAGAAGCCGACTCGTCGATTACAACGAAATGTATTATTATCAGAATGATTATTTCGGCGAGATGAGCCCCTCGACGTACAGTTACTATTATAATTATCTGTACAGCTACGCCGCCGCCGACCCGTCCTCGCAGAGTGCGCAGATGTTTTACTACCTCGCAAGCTATTCCTCTCTCTATTTCCGGGGCGAAAAGACCATCGCCGGAGCTATCGAATACACCCTGCTGGATCTTGTACCGCACGTGTATTACCTTACAGGTCACGGAGAGGCGGATATGTCGTCGTCAAAGCTCGGCACTCTCTTTACGGCTTACGGCGAGGAATACGAAGCGCTGAAGCTCGACGGAAAATCCGGAGTCCCGGAGGACGCCGACTGCCTGATAATAAACTCACCCGTTACGGATTATTCCGAGGACGAGCTCGAAAAGATCAACGCGTATCTCGGGCGCGGCGGAAGAATCACACTGATTACAAGCCCCGACAATCTCGGTATGCCCAATCTTATGTCGCTGGTAAATCGCTACGGACTCTCTGCCGGTGACGGAATTATTACAGTCGGTAGCGGGGAGGATACAGAAACCGTGTTTACGCCGGAAGTCAACGCAGACCACGACGCGCTGTACGATGCCGCAAGTTTAGGAGTCCAAATAGCTAACGCAAATCCGATAATAATCCCCGAAACGACCGAAGGCTCGGTGATAATAACTCCCCTTCTGACCTCCGCTGACGACGCTTTCATCGAGGGCGATGAGGAAAACAAGGGTGAATTCGTTTCGGCAGTTGCCATAGAGGAGATGACCGACTCGGGAAAAGCGGCACAAACCGTGTGGTTTACTGGCGCCGATTCGTTTTCGGACGGCAATTTCGAGGGCGGAGGAGCTTACCTCGTGTATTCTGCCGTTTCGTGGATGAGCGAATCCTATACCTCACTGTTCGATTCCGTGCAGGATAAAACTTATAATTCAGAGTTGCTCACAGTTTCATCGGGCGCTAAAAATTTCTGGGGAATTGTGCTTGTAGGCCTAATTCCGTTGGGCGTCGCGGGCGCCGGAATTTATATATATGTCCGCAGAAAAAAAGCGTGATGATATAAGTGTTTTGCGGGGAGAAAACTTCTTAAAAGAAGCTTTTCTCCCCGCGCCCCTCTTTCAAGAACTTCAGACTTGGATTAATTATAAAAGGTTTGAAAGCTTTTGAAAGGGGTGCGGGGGAAACCTTTTCCCTT
>JBJDZF010000276.1:0-3013 GCA_051867855.1 Eubacteriales bacterium | reverse complement strand
GCCATAGAACGCGAGCTCGGATTTTTAAGGACAGACGGAAGCGAAAAACCGGTACTTTCGGAAATTAAGAAATTTACCGATTTTCTCGATTCTTTTGAAATTCAATCAGAAGGCGGAAAGAAGCAAAATACTCTTCCGCACTATCTTACCGATGCAGTTTGTATACTTACGGGAGGACAGGACACCTGGGGAGCCGCATACGGATCGTTTATTCTTGCAAAACAAGCGGGATTGGATATAACTTTTGCGTGGGAACTTGATAAAATACCCGAGTCAGAAGCCTATCTTATGCCGTCTGTTTGCGGTACACTATCAATTGAAGGTCATGTTATGGCAGACTTGCTTGAACGTGTGCGCAACGGAGCAACTTTGTATATCTCTCTTGACGATGCGTTGCTTTCTTCGTTTTCCTCATACTCGGGAGTTAAAGTGAAAACGCGTTGCGTTGCACCGAGTGAAGACAGGGTAACTTTTACGAAAGAAAACCGTACATTCGATTTGCATAGCAGAATCAAGCTTGCTCTCGAAAATATATCTGCAAAAATTCTGGCACAGGCAACCGACAAATCCCCCGCATTTACGGTAAATAATTACGGTAAAGGCAAGGTATATTTCTGCGCTTATCCGATAGAGAAGGAAGCGGTGTCACAAAGCGGGGCGACAGCTCCCGACGGACCGGGTTATTTTGAATTTTATAAAAAACTCGGTATAAGAAACAAGCAAAAAGTCGCCGTATCGGATAATCCGTCCGTTTGCTTGACCGAGCATATTCTTACGGAAAATACTCATATTCTTACGGTGATAAATTACGGTAACCGCGAGGATTCCGCGAACATTGTTTGCAAGGGCTGGCGTGTGGCCGGTACCCGTTCTTACCCCGGCGGATCGGTTTTTGGTACCGATGACGGATTTGGGTGCACATTGCCGAAAGACAGCGGTATGGCGGTAATTATAGAAAAGGTTCTTTGAAAATTCGGAATCTTGGGCTGCTTCTTATCGTTGTCGCTGAAAGTATATATGAAAAATACAAGGGAAAACCGGAGTTTGAATGTATGAAAAATAAAATAAGCAGAAGCGATAATTACATACCCGACTACGCATATTTGTTTGAAGACGGCGGAAATGTAAAGCGACAAAAAACAAGATTTTTGAAAAAATTATTAAGAATGAACATAGCAACCATAATTCTTTCATCTCTTGTCTATGTTCTTCAGTCCGCACCGGTATATGTAACGCCCCTTGTAACATCTGACATAATAGATCTTGTCGGTGTGGCGGTATCGGGTGAAAATGTCACAACCCGTATTATCATTGATGTCGTCATACTTTTTGTTGCTATTATGATGAACATACCGACGACAAGGTTAAGGTGGCATATGGTAAGCCGCATGCTTCGTGATACAAGTGCGGGAATAAAATGTTCGGTTGTACGTAAACTGCAAAGCCTGTCAATAACATACCATAAGGATATGGAAACTGGTAAGTTGCAGTCAAAATTCCTTAAAGATACGGACTCTGTGGATCAGCTTCTTAACGCCATAATGATGACGATAGTCCCCAACATTATAAACGCCATTATAGCAACTTCCATATCCGTGTACAAAAACGGACTTGTATCGCTGTTTTTCCTCGTTGTAATTCCGTGCAATGTCCTACTCACACTTGCTTTTAACAAGCGCATACGCCGTGATTACAGGGAACTGCGCAAAACGACCGAAAATATGAGTTCACGCTTAAGCGGAATGCTCGAGATGCTTCCCGTTACAAAGTCCCACGGACTTGAAAACACCGAGATAGCGGAGTCCGAGCGTTCAATAGCGCAAGTAAAAGGCTCTGGTCTTAAAGTGGACCGTACAACCGCGTCGTTTGGAGCGTGGTCGTATGTCACAAATGCACTTCTCAGCGGGGCGTGTCTTGTGTTCTGCTCATTCCTTGCAATCAAGGGCATAATAAGCCTCGGTGAAATAGTGCTTTATCAATCAATGTTCTCGTCACTCAGCTCATATATAACCATTCTCGCAAATTCGTTGCCGCAGATAGGTTCCGGATCCGAAGCGTTTGAATCGATATCGGAGATAATGAACAACCATGATGTTGAGTACAACACCGGCAAATTTACCCCCAAAGACATACAGGGTGCGGTCACTTTTGAAAATGTTTCTTACAGATACCCCGACTGCAATGAGGATGTTATACACGACTTCAGTCTTGATGTAAAACCGGGAGAGTGCGTTGCGTTTGTAGGCAGCTCCGGTTCCGGAAAAAGTACCATTATGAACTTGATAGTGGGCTTTATGAAACCGACTAATGGAAAATTCCTGATAGACGGTAAAGATATAAACGAATATAACCTTTCGGAGTACCGTCACCGTATAAGCGTGGTACCACAGACGAGTATACTGTTTTCAGGTACAATACGCGAAAATATAACTTACGGGCTCACCCGATACAGCGAAGAGGATCTGCAACGCGTTCTTGAGGAAGCAAATGTAAACGAATTTCTTGCTTCTTTTCCGAACGGAGTTGATACCAATGTCGGAGAGCACGGAGGGAAATTAAGCGGAGGGCAGAAACAGCGTATAACCATAGCGCGTGCACTTATAAGAAATCCCCGTATTCTGATTCTCGACGAGGCAACAAGCGCACTCGACAATCTTTCGGAACTTCATGTTCAGCGCGCAATTTCGACGGCGGCTAAGGGCAGAACTACCTTTATAGTCGCCCACAGACTGTCAACAATACGCGATGCGGACAGAATAGTCGTTATGAAGGAAGGCAAAATGGTTGAGTGCGGAACTTACGACGAACTAATGGCTGCAAAAGGCGAATTTTATAAGCTTAAAAATCTCAACGAAATGCGCCTGAACGAAGCAGAGCAACCTATATGATCTCTCGCTTTCAAATCTTAAAACGGCGGAAACCCCGTCGTTTTTCTTTGTAAAAAGCTACGCTTTCATCCGTGGCTTTTTTGTGTGATTTTTGCAAGCTCAAAATCGTGTAACCGTTTGTCACC
>JBJDZF010000275.1:0-3015 GCA_051867855.1 Eubacteriales bacterium | reverse complement strand
ACAATGCCGGAATGCAGAAAGTGCTCAGGATCATATACCGTTCAGGACTGGATATGCTTGTGTTCGATGTTTTTAAAGAAATTATGGTGGAGTCGCAGATTTAGGGAGATGAGCGGTGGTACAGAGAAAAGTTTTACGCTTACGGATTATACGGGCTGCTTGACGGCTGGGTGCGACGCGATTTTGCGGAATCGCCGGAGGAAATGAGCAGGCTGACTGTCAGGTTTGTAAAGAACAGCACGCTGTTATAAAAAGCTTTGCCAGACGTTTTTGTCGCTGTCTGATATTCCAGTCGATCCGTGTTTGAACCCACGTACGTATTTAAACCGGGCGGATTAGAATTAATTATGCAAAACGAACACGAAAAAGGCTTATCTATAGTACACGTGTTCGTTTTTTTGCTTGCGTGCGAACGCTTCACCGTAATTTGGAAAAATTACCGAAAAACTATTGACATATTAAAAAAATATGTGTATAATGAAATTGATCCACGATAATATTTACACTTTTATCCAAAAAAGTTTCGAATGTGTCGTTTTGATCTTATTTTATTGTTCCTGTTTCTGAACGCCGTTCTGTATACCGAACGGAAATTATATTTAAGGCGGAGCATATCAATGAACAAGACAGTCGAAAGAACCATTGAAATATTGAATTATTTTTCAAGCCCAAAGGATGTTGGCGGTATCGGTATTTCCCGGATTGCCCGCGAGCTTGGAGTTTCCAAAAGCAGTATATCCGATATATTGTATTCACTGCTCGATCTCGGATATCTTCAGTACGATAACGAGCAGATGAAGACCTTCCGGCTGGGGAACGGTGCAATCCGTTTCGGGCTTTCCACTCTTCGGCAGTATGATTTTCCGGAGATTGCAAGACCCGAGCTGTCGGTACTCCACAGGGAGTGCGGATTTACTGTTTATGCGGGCGTTGAGGTCGGAGAATATATGACTTTTGTGGATAAAATTGAAGGAAAGTCGGCAATTAAATTTTCTGACGGTATCGGAAGCATGAAGCCGCTTCATCTGACTGCAATCGGTAAAGCACTTCTGGCGGGTCACAGTGACGATGAGATATTGGATATTCTGGGAGACACCTGCTATGAGGTTCGCACAAAAAACTCTCTCAATAATCCGAGAAGCGTATTGGCAGATATAGCCAAGGTCAGACGTCGGGGGTATGCTTTGGAAAACTTTGAAGAAAACGATTATACCTACGGTATTGCGGCACCTGTGTTTGATATGCACGGGAATGTCTGTGCCGGTATCGGAATAAATGTTTTTTCTACCGACATTACCGAAGAGCAGATTCCCGGTCTGATCAAAGCCGTGTGTGACACGGCGCGGAGAATATCCCATCACTTGGGTAGTACTACCTATAATTACAAACATTATGAAACGGAGGACAAATAAATGATCGATTTCAATCCTATTCTCGATGAAGGATGTGACAAGGATGATGCACTCCTGCCGCCTTTGCAGATCAGATATCCGCAGGGAGAATATCTGAACGCCAACCGCAGGTGGCAGGGAGTACCGACAATAGAAAGAACCCCGGGAGGCAGGATCTTCTTTGCCTTTTACAGCGGAAGAGTTGACGAGGGTATCGGCAATTTCGTGGTGCTTTTCAAATCCGATGATGAGGGAAGTACCATGGAGGAGCCATTGCTTGCCGTAGTGCCATCAAATCCGGATACCTGCCGCGTCTTTGATCCGTGTCTGTGGATCGACCCGAACGGCAAGCTTTGGCTTTTCGTGGCTCAAAGCTATACCTACTACGACGGAAGAATCGGTGTATGGGCAATGACCTGTGACAATTATGACAGTGATCATCCGACCTTCGGAGAACCGAGAAGGATCGCCAACGGTATTATGATGAACAAACCTGTAGTAGTTGACGGAAATTGGTTGCTGCCTTGCGCGATTTGGGACAAATTCCAAACCAATTACAATCATATTCCCGAGGAGAGATATTCGAATGTATATCGCTCAAGTGATAACGGCAAGAGTTTTGAACTGATTTCACATACGGATTATCCCGACAGATATGTTGACGAACATATGATTGCTGAACTTAACGACGGCAGACTTATGATGCTGATCCGCGGAAAACACGGTATCGGAGTTTCATATTCCGCAGACAGGGGAGAGACATGGAGCTACGCAGTGGACAGTCGCCTCGGCGGGCCGTGTTCGCGCTTCTGCCTGCACAGGCTTCGCGACGGAAGGTTGCTTTTGATTAATCATTATAATTTCAAACGCCGCGATCATCTGACCGCTATGATCTCGGAAGATGACGGTAAGACTTTCAGACATTTTCTGCTTTTGGACGAACGGAGCGACGTGTCATATCCCGACGTGAGCGAGGCGGAGGACGGAACGCTGTATATCATTTACGATTATCAGAGGTATCGTGCAAGGCAGATCCTGATGGCAAAAATTACTCCCGAGGATATTGAGGCAGGGAAGACGGTCAGCGCGGGCTCACGTTTGCAGATAGTGCTCAACCAGGCAACCGGAGAGATTCCCGAATAATACCTAAAGAAGGAGAATTGGTTATGAAACGAAAAATGCTTTGCGGTGTTCTGGCAGTGCTTATGTTTATTCTTTCGTTGGGCTCCTGCAAAAAGGAAAATGCAGAGGAGACGACGAAGGAACAAACCGTCTTGACGGATGGATCTACCGAGGAGGAATACAATATTGAGGGGGTTGATTACGGAGGAAGGGATTTTATTATTCTTGCTTCGACAGTAAGTGAAGATGGCGGACGACATTTTTCCGAATACGGAGGAGATCTTGCGGGAGATCATCTTATGTCATCCATATATTACCGAGATCGGGCTATTATGGAAAAATACAAGATTACGATTCAGGTAAATACCACCACAAATTGGAATACCGAGCTTACTAATTCGATGTTGTCGGATGACTTGATGTTCCACGTAGCGACACCGGGTGTTTCAAACGCCGTTTATTCTATTACTCAGGGAAGTATTTCCTGCCTTGACGATTATCC
>JBJDZF010000274.1:0-3017 GCA_051867855.1 Eubacteriales bacterium | reverse complement strand
CCATTTTGATTTGCAATGCAAATACGAGCAATTTCAATATTTATTTGAGCCGCCTGTGGCGGCATGGAGATTAATATGAAAAAACTTATTTGTATTATGCTTGTCCTTATCATGCTCTCATTCTCCCTTGCTTCCTGTCAAAAAGGTAAGAGTAACGAGACCGAAAGCAGCAACTCTACGGTCAGCACCGAGAGTGAAACCAATAAGGCTTATGCGGATGATCTCCCCGAAGACCTGGATTTTGACGGTCAGCAGATAACCATTGCCTGCCGAGGCGGAGATTGGTGGGAGATGGAGCTGAATCAGTTTGAGATGTCCGACAATATTGTCAACAATTCCGTATACATGAGAAATACTGCCGTGCAGAACCGCCTGAATGTGGTTTTGAATGTTGTGCCCGGAAATACTTCGCAGTCGACATATATGGGTGATGTCAAAACGGCAGTACTCTCGGGAATGTGCGATTACGATATTGTTGCCGGTGCGCAGTATCTTGCGGCGGTCATGATGCTTGAAAATTGCTGGGCAAATCTGTCCGACGCCCCTTATCTTAATTATGACAAAGATTATTGGCATGATGAGTATATGGACAGCCTTTCCATTAACACGAATACCCGTTATATGCTGGCGGGAGATATAGCTCTTTCGAAAATAGGATGGACATCATGTCTGTACTACAATAAGGATATTTATAACAATTATCTTTCGTCGGAATACGGCAGCATGGAGGACATGGTGCTCAACCATGAATGGACGCTTGAAGACATGAAGGTCATGTGTGCCAAGGTAACGGACAGTACAGACGAATCCGAAGACGCTGTTATCGGAATGGTTCTGAACAACGAATCCATGTGCGACAGAATGACAATATCTTTCGGAATTGAATTTTCAAAGAGAGACAGCGAAGGATACCCTTACATAACTCTGAACAATGAAAAAACCGAGGATTTTGTCAATCAGGTCCTTCCGATGTATACCTCGCTTCCGGGCTTTACCCTTGCAACTGAGGGTGAGGATCTTGACAAATTTATTCGGAATGAGGCCCTGTTCGGAAACGGAACGCTTTACACCGCCATGTTCAGACTGAAAGCGGAAGGGATAAATGTTAATTACGGCATAATACCGTGGCCGCTCTACGATGAAAATATGACGGAATACAACTCGGCAGTTCAGGACAATATTGCGCTGTACATGATACCTTCATGCACTGCGGAATCCAAGATGGGGGCAATATGTGCCGTACTTGAAGCAATGTGCTCCGAGACGTATACGAAAGTAACGCCGAACCTCTATGAAGTGGTTCTTAAGACAAAATACGCGTCCGACGACATTTACGGTAAGATCGTGGATATTATAAACGACAGTGCAAAGACCGACATCATATACGTATATTCCTATGAGCTTAACCGTATAGGACAGTTCCTGCGCGATATAGCCCAGGGCAAATACAATTCATTTTCAACATGGTGGGGAGCCAACGGGGAAAAGTGCAGTAATATGCTTCCGGATATCCTTGAATATCTGGAGGAATAATCAGAGGATACATTAAAAGTTTGGAGAAAGCAATATGACAGAGAGACACAGCGCAACAGTTATAAAAAAGAGAGAGGCACCGGTTATAACCTACCGTGATATACCGTACAACGCAGCGTTGATATTCAATGCCGGAGTAACAAAGTATCAGGGAAAATATGTGATGGCGTTCCGGAACGATTACGGATCTTATGTGGAGCAACGCCTTGACGGGACAAATATCGGATTGGCATTCAGTGATGACGGAATTCATTGGGAACCCCGGAATAAACCGTGGTTTGCCATGAAGGATGAGGAAATAATAAGAGCATACGATCCGAGGCTCAGTGTTATCGACGGTGTTGTATATATGTGTATGGCAATTGATACAAAACACGGACTGAGGGGGTGTATCGCCAAAACGGAGGACTTTGAAAAGCTTGAGATACTATCAATGACGGTTCCCGACAACAGAAATATGGTCTTGTTTCCCGAACGCATCAACGGCAATTTTGTCAGACTCGAGCGACCCATGCCGAAATACTCGCGCGGTAAAAAAGACAGATTTGATATATGGCTTTCCGAATCTCCGGACATGAAATTCTGGGGTTGCTCAAGACTGGTCATGGGTGTGGAGCAAGTTCCGTTTGCAAATGACAAGATCGGGCCCGGGGCACCGCCCGTCAGGACGGAGAAGGGATATTTGACGACGTTCCACGCAGTTGAGCTGGACCTCGAACGCGGAAAGCACGGTTGGGAGGATAAGTGGCAGAAGGTTTATTACGCGGGTATAGCCTTGCTTGATCTGCAGGATCCTTCGCGTGTTATCGGAATGTACCGCGAACCTCTTATAGCATCCGAGCTTCCCTTTGAGAAGGACGAGGGTTTTCGGACGGAAGTGATCTTCCCCGGAGGAATGATTCTGGAGGACAGCGGAGAGGTGAAGATATATTACGGTGCGGCGGATTCGGTGGAATGTCTTGCCACTGCTGACGTAAATGATCTGCTGAAGCTCTGTATAGAAGGCGGTAAATTATGATCCGCAAGAGTATAGAAAACTTTTCTATGCTTTGTCCGGGCTGCCCCGAACTTGAGTGCCGTGTCCCGTGTTCCATGTATTCCGTATTGCTGCAATACGGGTTGATTCCCGACCCCTTTGTCGGCTGTAATGAGCGGAAAGTATTGGAGCTGTCAGAAAAGGACTGTGTATTTGTATCCGAATTCAGCGTCGATGAAAATATTATCTCAAAACGCGGGATAGATCTGTGCTTTGACGGGCTTGATACACTGTGCGAGATTGAACTTAACGGAAGAATAATCGCCAAAAGTCGGAATATGCACACGCGCCTGCGGGTCGACGTCAGAGATGCTTTGCTTTTCGGAAACAATTCTCTGAAAATGTATTTTCATTCGCCTGTTGAATACATAAGACGCAAGCAGAGCGAACATTACATATGGAATTCCGGTTCAAACAACGGTACGGTGATGGACGGTATAAGCCATAT
>JBJDZF010000273.1:0-13266 GCA_051867855.1 Eubacteriales bacterium | reverse complement strand
TTTGAAAGGGGTGCGGGGGCTGGCAAAACTTTTCACTTGAAAAGTTTTCCCCGCAAAATAAAAATTAAGTAATAAACCATCCGACAAAATCGCGGGTTTCCCGCGATTTTTTATTTAATAAAACATAGGGAAAGAGGGAAATCGGGACAATGGTAGGGGCAGTTGTCGCATTGGCTGAATTGAATTAATCCGCAGGCGACACAAACAGACTGTTTTTTTGATTTGAGCCGTGTAAAATATAGACAAATCAGAATGGCGTATCCGCTCCGTATACGTTTTGGGCGGACAAGCAATGCAGACGGGAGGAAAAAAAGAATGGATGTAAAAAAAGGGGACATCAACGCACCGTACGCGGAAGCCGGAGTACATAAAAAAACGGCTGTATTGGGAAAGTTTTTCGGAAGGAAGCGAGTCAGAGAGATTCTGTACGAGATATTCATCGGAATGTTATACATTCTGTGGGGATATATTCTCGGAGAGAGTACGGTGTTTTTCGGGGCGAAGCCGTTCGGCATAGCTTTTCTGTGTGCGGCAGACCGCAAGGTGGCATATCTTTATGCGGGGCTTTGTGTGTCGGCGCTGGTTACGGGCGGCAATGGAACGGTGATATATATTTGCGTATACACGGCAACGGTGCTTATCCGCGTGCTTTCCCGACTTACCGTCGACAATCCGTGGGCGGACAAAAGTAAGGAGGGGGAGCTTCCGGCGACGCTGGGGGAGATATTGCCCTCTGTTTTCCGTGAAAACATTTTTTTGCGGATGGCGACTTCCTGCGTCTCGGCATTTATGTTCGGGATATATGCGCTTGCCGGCGGCGGATTCCTCTTTTACGATCTCTACGGAATGATAATATCGATGGTTGCGGCACCGGTTCTCGTGGCGCTGTACTACGGATTTTTCAGTGAAAAAGAGGTATCGTATAACCGTAAATTCATTGCCTTTACCGCGCTTGCCGCATCGGTGGTATATGCCGCGAGAAATATGACACTTGCAGGGGTTTCGGCATCCGTTTTCGGAGTAATGCTTCTTACGCTTTATATCTCGCGCAAAAAGGGAACGGTGTACGCCCTCATAGTCGGTACGGTATGCGGACTTGCGTATTCTCCGATGCTCGCTCCGATGTTTGCGTTTGCCGCCATAGCCTCGGGAACGCTGTGGAATCTATCCGCTGTTTTTTCGGTTGCGGCGGCGTGCTCCGTCTGCTCGGCATGGAGTCTGTATGTGCGGGGTATAGGAGCACTCAACGGTATATTGCCCGCAGTAATTGCATCAAGTCTGATTTACGCCGTTGCGGACAGGCTGTTCTTTGCCGGTACAAAAACAAAGGAGAATATTGCCGTTACCGAGGATGTGAAGACGGAATGCTGTGTTCTCGGGCAGGCGGAGCTCAGCCGGATCATACTTGACGACTCGGAGCAGAAAATAAAAACGATATGCGAGACGTTCGACTCGCTCTCGACGCTCTTTTACAGTCTCGGCGAGCGTATGCGCGAGCCTGCGGCTGCGGATATCAAGCAGATATGTGACAGTGCGTTCGACGCCTGCTGCGCGGGCTGTGAGATGAGGAGCACCTGTTGGGAGACCGAATATACCGGTTCTCTGGCGGCGGTAGGGCATATCTGTACGCTGCTCAAGGAGAAAGGTCAGATATCGGAATCGGACGTGCCTTCTCGGATGAAAGAACGGTGCGCGAGAATGCCCGATATCATAGACGAGATCAACCAAAACAGCATGAACCATATGCAACAGATACTGCTTGGGGACAAGACGGAGATATTTGCGCTCGACTATGAGTCCATGTCGGAGCTTCTCGCGCAGTCAATGGTCGCGCAGAAAAACGATTACGAATATTGCGGCGAGCTTAACCGAAAGATATGCGCGAGGATGAACGAGCTCGGCGTGGGCGTTGAGAGCACGCTTGTATACGGCACGCGCAAGCGCGGATTTCTGATCCGCGGCAGAGATTCCGCGGTGCTCCGGACAAACGGGGAAAAGATCAGGGAGGCAGTCGAGGAGATAAGCGGAACGCCGCTTACCATGTCAATAGAAGGTGCAGACGACGGATACACCGACGTTATTATGCGGACCGCAAGACAATACAGGGCGGAATATGCCAAAAGAACGCTGAAAGCCGACGGAGAGGACGGCTTTTGCGGTGACACCGTGAATATATTTGAGAACAGCTCGGACTGCTTTTACTCATTTATAAGCGACGGAATGGGGTCGGGCAGAGATGCGGCGTTTACGTCGGGAATATGTTCTGTCTTTCTCTCGAAAATGCTTTCGGCATCAAACAGATGCGATACCTCGCTTCGTATGTTAAACGGATTTCTGAGGAACAAGGGCAACGGAAGTATGCACGAATGTTCCGCAACGGTAGACCTTATGGAGCTTGACATGATAACAGGAAAGGCGTCGTTTTACAAGAGCGGCGCGGCGCCGACATATGTATTCCGTGAGGGAAGTCTGTTCAAGCTGCGCTCAAATACCGTGCCTGTCGGAATCATCAAGGAGCTGGACGCCAAAAAGATGAGCTTTGACGTCGGAGATGGGGACGTTGTGGTTATGGTGAGCGACGGCGTTACGCAGTCGCGCGAGGAGTGTCCGTGGCTTTACGATCTGCTCAGGGCAAACATAGGAAAAGAAGGGCTTGAGCATATCGCCGACATGATAGTCGAACGAGCGAAAAAAGAGGGCGCGACCGACGATATCTCCGTGGTGGTGATAAAAATAAGCAGGGAAAATCCCGGTAAGGAGCCGTAAAGCGCATTTCCGACGGTACACGGAAAAAACCGTTTCGGAGTGCCTGAACAACAGTCGCGATAACGTATAAAACCCGCAGGGAAAAGTTTCTCTGCGGGCTTTATGATACCGGATCCGTTTGGCGTCAGGTGCCGTATTTTACACAAATTGCACCGATATTCCAAATTAAACCTCTTGTCTTGACTTTTATGACGAAATGTGTTATTATATGGCGGGTGACCTCTCCGAAGGACGAATGAAGGCGGCATTATCTTTCTTTTTTTGAGAAAAATATATAATACTTTCTGTCCGCGGGAAAAATATTATCTTAAGACGCCGATGTGTTTCGGCGATGACAGATATAACTTAAAAAGGATAGTTGAAATGATAAAAGCTGTAAACGAACGTGAGGCACGGGAAAAAATTCTCGGACTTGTGAAGGAGTATTGCGACACCTACCATAAAAAAGCCGACTATAAGGAGGGAGACAGGATCCCGTACGCATCAAGGGTATATGACAGCGAGGAAATGTGCAACCTTGTCGACAGTGCGCTTGAATTCTGGCTTACCTCGGGAAGATATACTGAAGAATTTGAAAAGAAGTTCTCCGAATACCTCGGAGTTAAGTATTGCAGTCTCGTAAATTCCGGATCGTCTGCAAATCTGCTCGCGTTTATGACTCTGACTTCCCCGCTCCTCGGGGACCGTATGGTAAAGAGGGGAGACGAGGTGATAACGGTTGCGGCGGGCTTCCCGACTACCGTGACTCCGTATATACAGTACGGCGCTATACCCGTGTTTGTGGATATAACGATACCGCAGTACAATATAGACGTGACGAAGCTCGAGGCGGCGTATTCGGATAAGACCAAAGCGGTCATGATCGCGCATACTCTCGGAAACCCGTTTGACCTCGGTGCGGTAAAGGCCTTCTGCGACAGGCACGATCTGTGGCTTATAGAGGACAACTGCGACGCACTCGGCTCCGAATATTGTATAGACGGTGTCTGGAAAAAGACGGGTACGGTCGGAGATATCGGGACGAGCAGTTTTTACCCGCCGCACCATATGACCATGGGCGAGGGAGGAGCGGTTTATACCAACAATCCACTGCTCGGAAAAATAATACGTTCAATGCGTGACTGGGGGCGCGACTGCGTCTGCCCGTCCGGCGTCGACAATATGTGCTGTCACAGATTTGACCGACAGTACGGGGAGCTTCCGCTCGGATACGACCACAAATACGTGTATTCACACTTCGGATATAACCTCAAGGCAACGGATATGCAGGCAGCCATAGGGTGCGCCCAGATAAAGAAATTTCCGGGCTTTGTGGAGCGCAGACGTGAGAATTTCAGACGTCTTTCGGAAAAGCTTGCGTGCGTGAAGGATAAATTCATTCTTCCCGAGAAATGCGAGAATTCGAATCCGTCCTGGTTCGGCTTCCTTATCACCTGCCGTGGCGGAATTGACCGCGAAAAGGTGGTTTCGTATATTGAATCGAAGGGCGTGCAGACGAGGATGCTCTTTGCGGGCAATCTGACAAAGCATCCCTGTTTCGATCTGATGAGAAAAGAGAAAAAGGGTTACAGGATATCGGGGACTCTTGAAAATACCGATACGGTCATGGAGCGTTCGTTCTGGATAGGAGTTTACCCCGGAATGACCGACGGAATGATCGATTTCATGGCAAAGACAGTGATCGAGGCAGCCGCCCTTTGACGCGCCGCGTCGGTGCTTGTGCTTTTCAGAATTCAGTTAGGAGAATAGCGTGAAAGATAAGTCAATTTGGTATTGAAGCTCATCTGTTTCACGCCGAAATTCACTTAAAATGGGATATTGTCTGCTGCGCAGACACAGTGAATTTCATAATATTTTAGTGCCGCCGCTTGGGCGGCGGAATGGAGATTGATATGGAAGCTATAGAATACATCAAAGAAAAAAAGATAGTACCGGTTGTCGTCCTTAACAGCCTTGAGGACACGATACCCACTCTCGGCGCACTTTGTGACGGGGGACTCAAAATTGCCGAAATTACATTCAGAACCGAATGTGCGGCGGATGCCATAAAGCTCGGGGTCAGGACTTTTCCCGATATGCTTATCGGCGCCGGAACGGTTATTAATGCACAACAGGCTCAGAGCGCCATCGACTGCGGCTCTAAATTTATCGTAGGCCCCGGTTTTTCAGCCGAGGTTGCCGCGGTGTGCCGAAAGAACGGCATAATTTATCTTCCCGGATGCGTTACACCCACGGAGATGATCGCCGCAATTTCCTGCGGAATCGATATCGTGAAATTCTTCCCGGCATCTGATTTCGGCGGACTGAAGGCTATCAAATCTCTCGCGGCGGCGTTCCCGTCGCTTAAATTCCTGCCTACGGGAGGAATCAACTCCGACAATCTGCTCGAATACCTGTCCTTCCCCAAGATAATAGCCTGCGGCGGAAGCTGGATGATGAAGGGCAGCGCGGACGACATAAGAGAAAAGACCAAAGCGGCGGTCAGTCTCGTTGAAAACGCCTGACTGACGGCAGTGATATTAGCTTAAGCTTATGCGGGGGAAACTTTTCGAGAAAATTTTCGCCAGCCCCCGCACCCCTTTCAAAAGCTTTCAAACCTATTTTAATTTATCCATGTCCGAAGTTCTTGAAAGAGGGGCGCGGGGAGAAAAACTTCTTTCAAGAAGTTTCCTCCCCGCAAAAGCAATGGTATCACCGTATTATGCGGGGGAAACTTTTCAAGAAAAGGTTTCCCCCGCACCCCTTTCAAAAGCTTTTGACCTGTTATAACTTATCCAAGTCCGAAGTTCTTGAAGGGAGGTGCGGAGGGAAACTTCTTTCAAGAAGTTCCCCTCCGCAAGAACAATGGTCAAAGCTTATTCGAAATCAAGTTGATCAAATAGGTCAGGGGAAACGCCCAACGTCGTTGCCGTTCTTATAATTGAATCGACGGTTGAATCGGCAATATCCAGCCAACCTCTTTTAATACAGGTTGCCATTTTATTTGCTTCGATTTCTCCCGGAAAATAAATCTCCGAGACACCTTCCGCTTTCGGAGAATTTTTTATTTCATCAATCAAACAATCCATACGATGTCTGTATTCATTCGGATCTCCGAGCTTCGATATGTCTAAGGCTAAAAAGAAGTGACCGGTGTTACCGCCCTGTTCGGGATCGGTGTTCCAGGCATGAACACGTTGAGTGATTGCAGCTCCCGACAAAACAGCCGCGAGAGACTCAACCACCAATGCCAAACCGTAGCCTTTATAATCCCCGAAAGGTAATAGTGTTCCGCCCTCCTCGTATTTTTTTGCATCCGTTGTAGGTCTGCCGTCTTTATCGATTATCCAACCTTCGGGCAAGGGCACGTTCTCTTTTGCCATTTTTATTACTTTTTGGTCAGATGTATGACTCATAGCTATGTCGTAAACAAGTTTTCCGTATTTCCCTGCGGGAAATGCGTAAGAAAACGGGTTATTGCCGATAGAACGGTTTTTCGCCCCGGTTGCGGCGAGCAAGACGTCGCCGTTGCTCATTGCCATCCCAACCATGCCGTTATCGGCACACATGGAGGTATAATATCCGGCTGCCCCAAAGTGATGGCTGTGCCTGATATTCACGATACCCACACCGGTTTTTTTCGCTTTATCAATGGCAAAATTCATTGCCTTATACGACAAAACGATACCCAAATTATCTTTGCCGTCCAACAGTGCCCAGGACGGAGAATCAACGAGGACCTCGTATTTTCCGTCGATGTGGATACCTTTCGATAAAATGCAGTTTATGTATCTTTCCAACCGTATAAATCCGTGAGTAAAAACTCCTCTCATTTCGGTTTCCGTCAATACGTCCGTAATGATGGAAGAATCTTCTTCTGACAGACCCGCCTTTTGAAACAGCATTTTTGAGATCGTTTTGATTTTTTTTATTGATACTTTCATAAAATCCTCTTCAAATTTTAATCTTGAATATTTATCAAACAGAAAAACGGAGTCGGTATTCAAGTATTTGCCGCCTGTTTCAAACGCCGACGGAAGAATTATTTCCGTCGGGTGATTTTTTTACGCCGATATCGTATAGATCAATCAACCGTAAAGCTGCGGTGCTCCTCGGAGCTTCGGTAGGCAAGCTCTATCACCTTTTGAACATGGACCGCATCGCTCGCAGGCACCTGCAATGGCTTATGATTGAGTATGGAATCTGCAAAGCTTTCCACCTCGCGGGTATAGAGATTGCCGAATTCACCGTCGATGAATTCACCCTTTTCGTCGGCATGGTCCTGAGTCGCGTTATAAGCTCCGACATCCTTCAGAAAAACCGCATTCAGGGAACCGCCGTCGTTTTGACCGATCACGGTATCGCCGAGCAACCGTCCGCGGGTGCCGAACAGTTCCAGTCTCCATCGGGCGACCTCATCGGGAATGTTGAAATTCGTCTGAACAGTGCACTGCGCGCCGTTTGTGAGCTTCAGAAGAACAGTAGAGCTGTCCTCAACGTCGTAGTCAAATACAACAGTGTCGTTAAAAGCCGCGACCTCGCAAACACGGCTTCCGGTTATATATTCCATAAGGTCGATGCAATGAACACCCATATCCATCAAAGGACCTCCGCCGGATTTGGCTCTGACCTGACGCCAGTTGCCCTCCTCACGCGGGCACCAGAGTGTGAATTGGGAGTAACCGCTTACAACTTGACCTATCTTTCCCTGTGCAACATAACGCTTCATGTTCATGACATGAGTGCCGAAGCGCATCATAAACCCGGCGGCGATCTGAACCCCTTTGGCGGCACAATGCTCAATTACCTCTTCGCCCTCGCGGCTGTTCATTGCGATCGGTTTTTCGAGAAGAATATGCTTTCCGTAATCGGCGGCGAGTTTTGCCTGACGTGCATGGAAAACAACAGGGGAAGCTATATAAACGGCATCGATCTCCGGATTTTTAAGCATCTCCTCTTCATTCGTATAAGCGTAAGCGGCGTGATATTTTTCTTTCAGTCGGTTTGCCGTCAGAGGGTCGATCTCCATAACCGCTCTTACGGTTACATTTTCGGCAAGCATCATGCCGGGCAGGGTGCGGCGGTCGGCGATTCCGCCTGCGCCGATAATTCCAAAACGCAATTTTTCTGACATTATTTTATTTCCTTTCCGAATAAGTCTTGTGGATTTTTGTGATCCGAGCAAATGTGTAAACGCTTACACGCCGTGTTCAGTATAAAGGAAACGGTGGAATTTGTCAAGAGTTTTTTTAATTAGTTTCGCGAAATCAAAAATCCGTAAACACGCTGCAGGCAAACGCTCAAGAGGATCACTGAAAAAACATGGATCCTCTTGTTGTGAAATATAAACAAAATTTATGCGGCAAAATGAGCCATTTCTCCAAAAATAAAATTTTAGAGAAAAGAAATTGACAAAAAGACGTGTATGAGGTATAATTACAATGTGTAAGCGGTTACATTATGACGCGTGTGAAATTATGTATTGGGGTTTCTATCCGAATAATTCGGCGAAGGACTTTTTTCTGTCCGATGTGTAAGCGATTACAGTCAGAAATAAATAATAAATATTACAAGGAGTTACTATGAGCAGATTTCGTTTTTCCGTGGGACCATGGAATGTTCACGAAGGAGCAGACGCCTACGGACCTGCAACACGAAACGCCATTCCGCTTGAAGAGAAGATCAGAAAATTCAAGGAAATAGGGTTTGACGCTATCCAGTTCCATGATGACGATGCGGTTCCGGATATAAATAATCTGAGTGAGGCGGAGATCATTTCCGAGGCAAAAAAGGTTCGGGCTCTGTTGGACAAATATGAACTCGAGGCAGAATTTGTCGCTCCCCGTCTGTGGATGGATCCGCATACGGTGGACGGCGGATTCACCTCAAACAGCGAGGACGACCGCAACTTTGCCCTGTGGCGCGCATTCCGTTCGATCGATATTGCCAAAACGCTCGGCGCAAAGTACATAGTTCTTTGGCTTGCACGCGAAGGGACCGTTTGCTATGAAAGCAAGGATCCTGTTGCCTGTGTAAGCAAGCTGGTGGATGCGATAAATCAAATGCTCGCGTACGACCCCGATATCAAAATCATGATTGAGACAAAACCCAATGAGCCCGTTGACAGAAGTGTTTGCCCGACAATGGGGCACGCCATGGCAATTTCCGCCGCAACTTCCGATCCTTCCCGTGTCGGAGGCTTGCTGGAGTCCGCTCACGCAATGCTTGCGGGGCTTGATCCTGCGAGCGAAATTGCTTTTGCCATGTCTATGGGCAAGCTGTGGGGCGTTCATCTGAATGACCAGAACGGCATGAAGTTTGATCAGGATAAAAGCTTCGGAGTTGAGAATCTTCGGACCGCGTTCAATCAGATACGGGTCCTTATGGACAACGGATTCGGTAAAAACGGTGAATATATCGGTCTTGACGTTAAGGCCATGCGCACCGAGCGTCAGGAAGGGAGCTACAGGCACCTTGAAAACAGCCTGAAGATTGCAAAGATGCTTGAAGCAAAGGCTGAAAAATTTGACTGTGAATTCAGGGACAAATGCATTGCGGAGCGTGATTACGAAGCTCTTGAAATGTACGTTATGGAGCTTTTGATGAAAGGATAAGCCGATTTTCGGGAAAGGATGCAAAATGTCACGCTACGAATTACTGAAAGAAAAGTTCAAAAACAGGGAAGCTGTAATCGGCACCACGATGGCGATGTTCAACAATACCCTGATTCTTGAAAAAATGAATCGTCCGGAATTGGATTTTATTCTCTTTGACGCCGAGCACGGTGTTTTTGACGCACAGAATGTCATCCCGTGTCTGCAGGTCTGTCGGCTGATGGGACTTCCGTCCTTTGTCCGCGTGCAGGACAGCGAATACCATCTTGCCGCGAAGCTGATAGATATGGGAGCAGACGGAATCATGCTTCCGAGGACGGAAACGCTCGGACAGCTCCGGACAGCTCTCGACGCACTGTTGTTCCACCCGATCGGAAGAAAAGGTATGGGCGGACACGGACAGTTCCGTCCCGGTGAGTCCTTTGCGGATTTCGGGAAAACGCGTTTTCTGCTTCCGCAGATCGAGTCCCCAAAGGGAATAGAAAATCTGCCGTCAATGCTTGAGGAGTTCGGCGAATATATCGACGCAGTCATGATAGGTCCGTACGATATGTCCGCAATGGTGGGGACACCGCAGAATATCACAAGTCCCATAATGCTTGAGTCAATACAGAAGGTGTTTGATATTTCCGGAAATTACGGAAAATCCTGCGGTATTTTCTGTGATGACGAAAAGAAAGCAGAGCTTTTCCGCTCTATGGGTGCAAATGTTCTCTGGATCGCAACCGACAAGGACTTTTTCATGCGCGGATACAACGCAATGATAGATGCAGTCTCCGGAAAGACCTGAAAAAGAGGTATATAAATTATGAAAATCGTCGTACTCGACCATCCGAGAGAAAACCCCGGTGAGATCGACTGGAGCCGTCTTAACCGTTTCGGCGAAGTGAGGTTATACGAGCGTACACCGGCTGATAAAATAGCCGAAACGATAGGTGACGCCGACATAGTTTTTCTCAACAAAAGTCCCCTTACGAGGGAGACACTGGAGCGCTGTCCGAATGTCAGATTCATCTCTGTCATTGCAACCGGATATAATACGGTCGACACAGTAGCCGCAAGAGAGCGAAATATCCCGGTCTCAAACGTCCCATCTTACGGAACCGGTGCCATTGGTCAGCAGGCAATCGCACTGTTGCTTGAAATTACCAACCACGTGGCATATAACGACGGGGAGGTGAGAAAGGGAAGAATGGGAGGTCCCGGAGACTGGTGTTTCTGGGATTATCCCAATATCGAGCTTGAGGGGAAAACGATGGGTATCATCGGTCTCGGGCGGATCGGACAGTCGGTTGCCCGCGTGGCGATTGCGTTCGGGATGAAGGTTAAGGCGTTTGACGTTAACCGGTGTGAAGAAATGGTGGCGTCGGGGGTGGAATATACCGATCTCGATTCACTGCTTTCCGTCTCCGATGTGATATCTTTGCACTGCCCTTTGTTTGAGGAAACGCGGAACATTATAAACCGTGAGAATATTGCCAGGATGAAAAACGGGGTGATCTTCCTCAATAACAGCCGCGGTGCGCTTGTGGATGAGGAAGCTCTCGCAGAGGCGCTTCGCAGCGGGAAGATCGCAGCGGCGGGACTGGATGCGCTCGCGGAGGAGCCGCCGCGGGCGGATAATCCATTGCTTTCGGCTCCGAACTGCTTTATTACACCGCATATAAGCTGGGCGGCGCTTGAATGCAGGCAGCGCTTAATAAACAGCTCTATTGATAATTTAAAAGCGTATTTGCAGGGAACCCCGATAAATATTGTAAATAATCTCTTAGTATAACAAAAACCGATAAAATAATGTTATCACGTAAAATGATGTTTAATTAAAAAGCAATACATCGCATTAAATCAATAAAGTGAAATATTTATGTCGTTTTATTATTTAACTTAAAAAGGAGATTGATTATGAAGCAATTAAAGCAAGTCCTTTCCGTTTTTTTAGCTATTGTCATTATGATTCCAGCGGCGTCATTTACGGGCTCAGCCGAAGGAGCGGTCAGCGCAGTCTGGCCGGACTATGAAAAGGAGGGAGAGGTGTATACACCGGCAGGAACGGAGGAGGATCCGATATTGATTTCCGACGCTTCGGAGCTGTTGGCGTTTGCATCGCAGATAGGAGGGGAAACCCTTGCCGGTAAGTATGTAAAGCTGACGGCAGATATAGACCTTAACCCCGGTTGGGATGCGTCGTCAAGCGCACCGGAAGTAACATGGCCGTGGAAGTATGACTCATTTACCGGGGTGTTTGACGGAGACGGGTACACCATATCTGGAATATATTTGGAAAAAAACGACAAGGACTATGTGGGAATATTCGGAGGATTTCTGGGAGCAAATAAGAGTTTGGAGATCAAAAATCTGTCGATAGTGAATTCATATATTTGCGGCGGAACATCAAACGGGTATGTTGGAACATTGATCGGGATTACATCCGGAGGCGGTACACAAACCGTATTAAAATGCAGCAACATATATGCGGACACGATCGTAAGCAGTACGAAGATGCGAACGGGAGGAATGGTCGGATACGTTCAAAAGGGAATAACGCTTACGTTTGAAAACTGTGTATTTGCGGGAAGTGTCAGCAACAGCGTTTCAGGTAGTGACGCAAACATAGGCGGTTTTGCAGGACGCATTGAGCCGTCGAACACAAGCACTATAAGATTCAACGCGTGCGCATTTTACGGCACTGTGAGAGCTGAGGCGGCGACGCAGTATATAGGCGGTTTTGTGGGAGTAATTACAAACGCATTTGAGGAAAATGATATAATTTTTGAGAATTGCATAGCAGCAGGCAATATTTACGGACCCGAAGGTACAAAGAACTGCGGAATATATTGTAAAGTATCCAATGACAGTGCTGTACTTGTCATGAAAAACTGTCTTTATACGGATAGCTTTTACATAGATGAGACGGTTCAGAATTGGAATACTCCGTTTAATGCGTCAAATAAGACGAAGATTGATAATACAAAGGAAGTGATTTATGATGAACTACTCGGTCTTTCGGCACTTTCACTTTCGTGCATTGATTTAAGTCAGTGGAAAGCTTCTCCTAATAATAGTTTTCCGCTTCCAAAAGATATTTATTATATGGTTTATGACCAGGCATCGGATGAAAATCTGAGTGCAACACCGATAACAAAATTGGTAGGATACCAGCTTTCGGTTCCAAAGGACGGTAATTTCAGTACGCGGCTTGTTGCTGTTTTAACAGATGATGCACTTGACAGTTATCAAAACCTTGGCTTTAAAGTAACGATCAAATACGGAAATGAAGCAAAAAGCTGTACACGCGAATGTACAACGGTTTATTCATCATTGATTGGCAAGGATAAGGACGACACTGAAATAGTTTATGATGCAAAATCTCTTGGCGGTGCTTATATTTTTGCCCTGAATATAAATAATATTCCGGTTGATTTGGGAGAAATAACTTTTCATGTCACTACGTTTCATGTAACCGATGGGGCTGACGCACAGCCTGTTGACGATTATACATCGGTAATTACCATCAATACTTCAATGTTTAATTAATAAGGAGGCATATATGAAAAAATATTATGTATATCCTGCTGTTGATATAATTAATTTTAAATCAAGAGATTTATTGATGCTATCGGCGAACTCCGGATACTTTGGAGAAAATGTGGATTTTAATGAATTTATTTGAACCTGAATGCCTTTTTTAAATTGTGATTCCCCAAAAAATCGAACGAGGTATTCTGCTGTGATGGAGTTTAATTATCATAATTCTTTGGATAAGCTTCATGTGGGATGTGAAAAGCCAAGCGCTTATTTTATTCCATATCAAAGTGCAGAAGCTGCAAAAACCGGCAATCGTGCAAAAAGCGATATGTTTTTTTCTCTTTGCGGAGAATGGAAATTTCATTATTATTCATCAGCGAAT
>JBJDZF010000272.1:0-13280 GCA_051867855.1 Eubacteriales bacterium | reverse complement strand
AAGAGGGGCGCGGGGAGGAAACCTTCTTTTAAGAAGTTTCCTCCCCGCAGGAACGATGGTCATGGCTTATGCGGGGACAACTTTTCAAGCTTGAAAAGTTGTCCCCGCCATTTTTTTTGTGTATTATGTTTGCTATATAGGGTAATAAAACAAGTAATTTGTGTAAAAATACGATTAATGTATGTCAATTTAGGTGCTTTTTTGAGATGTGGGTATATGCTATAATGATATCGGATGAGGATATAACTTTAGGGTGAGAGGAGAGAAAAATGAAAAAATTCATCATCAGGTGCGATATGGAGGGAGTCAGCGGAATTGTAAGCTACGAGCAGGCAGATCCCTCAAAATCCGAATATGAGACAGGAAAGAGATGGTTTATGTCCGACCTCAACGCAGTGATAAACGGGCTTCGTGCCGGGGGGGCAGACGGGATATATGTATATGATGAACATTTTTACGGCAGAAATATCGATATTTCCCAGCTCGATGATAAGAATGTTTACCTGTATCTCGGAAAGCCGCCGTACACGAAGGACTGGGCAGGTGGGCTTGACGGTTCTTTTTCGGGACTTGTATTGCTCGGATTCCATTCCAAAAGGGGAACGGACGGTGCTTTGCTGAACCATTCCTATGAACCGGATATAAAGGATATCAGAATCAACGGAACGTCGGTAGGTGAAATCGGAGTGGAGGCGGCGATTGCCGGAGATTTCGGAGTCGGACTTGCGCTTATTGCGGCGGACTCCGAGGGTGTGCGTGAGGCAAAAGAGCTTCTCGGCGACGTGCGCTCGGTAGCCGTAAAGAGATCACTCAGCGCCGAAGGAGCGGAATGTTATCCTATCGGCTTTACATATGACCGGATATTTGAGGCTGCGAAGGCAGCGGCTGAAAGCGGATCATGTGCCGGCGCGTATTCGTGCGGTCCCCGGGTGGTGCTTGAGGTGGATTTCTTCGATACGCCTTTTGCCGATAAATACCGTTCCGTTTACGGCGAGGCGGTATTCCATGGAAAAACGGTACTGGAATGCTGGTCTGAATACAGAAAGAATAAAGAGGAGGCAGAGAAATTGCTATGAGGGAGAGTATCAGAGAATATGCAAAGCTCGGACTGGTTCATCACATGCTTTATACCGATTGTGTTAAGGATCCCGATTACCACACGGAGACACTTGAAAAATTTGCCGTGAGAGACGACATTGAGGCATTTGACTGTTGCCTGCCGTACGGAAGTGAAAGACGAAAAAGGCTTATACCGACGGTAAGGGGGTGCGGCAAGGATGTGGCTTACGCGCTGCATTTGTTCCCATCGAGAAAAATATCATTGTCATCGCCCGACTTTCAGGAGCAGCAGCTCGCACGTCTTGTTATTAAGGATCAGATCGATATGGCTGCGGCGATCAACGCAACGGGGTTTGTATTCGTTTCCGGTGCGGATATACCGGACAACCGCGACACCGCACGGCAGGCGTTCTTTGATTTCAGCCGGTGGTTCTGCGGTGAACTGGGGACATACAATATCACCGCACTTCTCGAGCCTTTTGACAGGACTGTGGATAAGAAATACCTTTACGGTCCGATAGACGATTGTGTAGAGTATGTAAAACAAATGCGGGAGGAATATGACAATATAGGAATAGAGCTTGACATGGCTCATCTGCCGCTTATGTTTGAGGATTTTGAATCGTCAATCAAGCGTTGCGGTCCGTATATCGAGAGAGTACATCTCGGAAATTGCGTTTTTGCGGACAAATCCCATCCGCTTTACGGTGACAAGCACCCTCCGATGAATTTACCGGGCGGAGAGATCGGAGAGCCGGAGCTTGTAAGGATCCTTGACTCCCTGCTCGAAGCGGGATTCCTTTCGAAGAAGGACAGAAAGCCGCTGATCATGGAAATGACGCCTTTCCCGGGAAAAAGTGTTGAGTACACCGTGGAAAAAACGTTTGAGTTGCTCCTCTCGGCGTGGGAAAAAGTGTAAGCTCGGTTTTAAACATTGTGTCTAAAGCCGCGGTCAATAATTAGTATATTATGTAAAAAATATGCACCTGTGCTTGACAAACAGCCTTTTATATGTTATAATTCACCTATAACGAAATATTCGAATTGTAGTTCGTATATTTCGAATTTGGAGGACGAATGGATAACATACTGAAAGGAATGTGCGAGAGCAGGTTGGTGGCGGTGATCAGAGCATCCGAGACTGATACCGCCATAAGGACAGCCGAAGCATGCGTCAGGGGCGGAATTAAATTTATTGAAATCACCTTTACCGTTCCCTGTGCGGAAAACGTGATAAGAGAGCTTTGTGAAAAATTCGGACGCAACGGCGTTACAGTGGGTGCGGGAACGGTGCTTGACGCACAGACGGCAAGAATCGCTGTCCTTGCGGGGGCGGGATTTGTCGTAAGTCCGACAACGGATGAAGAGATGATCAGCCTTTGCAAAAGGTACAGGGTGGTATGCGCCGCCGGGGCATTCACGCCGAATGAGGTGAAGCGCGCATTGGAATGCGGCGCGGATCTTATCAAAATATTTCCGGGTTCGCTATGTGGTCCCTCATATCTGGAGGCTCTGCGAGGCCCTTTCCCGCAGGCGGAGTTTATGGTTACCGGAAATATGACATATGAGAGCATCGGAGAGTGGATGTCCTGTGGAGCATCGGTCGTAGGTGTAGGAGGACTCATCACTTCGCCTTCTGCCAACGGGGATTACGCCCGAATTTCCGACAACGCACGGAAGCTTGTCGGAATTGTGTCGGAGGTGAAGTGATGGAACACGAAAAAAAAGAGGCTCTGAACAATTCCGTATTGCGAGCTTGCTTTATCATGGATCTGTTTACTCCGGCACAGAGCGAATGGACCCTTAAAAGTATTGCCCGGGAGTGCGGAATAAGCGTTACGACAGCGCTTCCGTTTTTGCGGTCGCTTGAAAAATCAGGTTATCTCGAAAGGGACGAGAAGAGCAAAACATACAGACTCGGTATGAAGTTTGTTGAAAAAAGCCAGATAAAGCTTAACAGTCTCAACATAATAGAGCGTTCCGATGCTATTCTCAAGGAGCTATCCTCCCGATTCGGGACAAACACGCATCTTGCCGTGCTGGACAGGACAGAGATAGTATACCTTGCGCGCCACGAGGCGGTGATACATTCTCTTACCCCGTCGTATGTAGGAAAGCGTCTGCCCGCATTTTGTACCGCACTCGGAAAGGTTATGCTGGCGTATATGCCAACATCCGATGCAAGCGCTGTGCTTGAGTGTACGGACATGGTCAAATATACCCAGAGAACAAAGAACGACAGGGCGGAATTGCTCGGCGATTTTGAAAATATCCGCAGACAGGGATATGCCGTTGATGATGAGGAGTATCAGCTCGGAGGGTTCTGCGTGGCAGCCCCGGTGTTCAATTCCTCCGGCGACGTATGCGCGGCAGTAAGTGCTTCAATTACAAAGACTGCTGAAAATATGGAGAAAACTCCGTTGATTATCTCGGCATTGATGGATGCGGGTTCCGCCATCTCACAAAAAATGGGGTGCCGTCAAAATGTCCGGTGAATTGCTTGTAGGTATAGACATCGGAACAAGCTCATGTAAAACGGTTATCTTCGACAGATGCGGAGCGGTTCTTGCACAGGCGCGCGAGCCGTATGACCTGATACGCCGTGGAGATGAGGTCGAGCAGGACCCGCAGGATTACATAAGGGCGGCGACCTCGGGGGTGAAAAGGGTTCTTGAAATGGTTCCGGGAGCTGCTGACAGAGTTGTCGGGATCGGTCTTACGGGCCAGGTGCCGACGGATATTTTTCTGGATAAAGACGGCATGCCACTCATGCCGGGCATTTCATGGCAGGACACCAGGGCACGTTTGCAGGCGCAAAAGATAGCTGAGGAATATCCGCCGGAACGAATGCTTGCGGAGGTGGGTTCCAATGTTTCGGTCTCGTCGAGCTGGTCGGCTTCTCGCCTTTTGTGGGTATATGAGAACAGGAGAGAGACGGCGCGTAAGACACGCAAAATTCTCATGCCGAAGGACTACGTGGGGTTTGCATTTACGGGTAAGTATTTGTCTGACGGATGGAGCTGTAAAAGTACCGTTAATCTGTCAAGCGGTAAGCCGTGCGGTGAGCTGTTGAATTTTCTCGGCTTCGGCGCGGATGTGATGCCGACGGTGGAAAAGTGGAGCGCGATCCGCGGAGGTCTGACAGCCGAAGCGGCGCACCGCCTGGGACTTAAGCAGGGAACGCCTGTTTCCAACGGTTGCAGTGACGCACCTGCGGCAATGCTCGGCTCGGGAATATTCCATTCTCCCGGCATCGCATTTGACAGCGCGGGTACATCGGAGATCGTGGGTGTTTCGGCTCCGTGTGACGCTTTTGCCGAGGGGCTGATGACGATTCCGTCGTCGGTGACAGGCTCCCTTGCGGTTATCTACGGACCGACGCAGTGCGGAAGCAGCTCGCTTGTCTGGCTGAATCGTAATATAACGGGTCAGACGGATTGCGAAGCAGCGTTTTCAAAGGCGGCAGAAGCGCCTTGGGGAAGCGGAGGACTTATGTTTATCCCGTACCTTGCAGGTGAAAGAAGCCCGATATGCGATGCCGATATAAGAGGGAGCTTTGTAAATCTCGGTATTGAGCATGACAGTCGGTTCATGACGAGGGCGGTGCTTGAGGGCGTGGGCTTCAGCGTAAGACACTGCCTGTCGATCGCATGTAGCGCCGCCGGAATCAAATGCCGCAGCTTGCGTGTGACGGGCGGAGGCAGCGGCTCGGATTTGTGGCTGAAAATCAAGTCCGGGATATGCGGCGTGCCTGTTGAGATACCGCGTTGCCGAAACGCATGCGCGTTGGGAGCGGCAATGACCGTGGCTGTCGGAGCGGGTCTTTACAGTAGTCTGGCAGAGGCATCGGAAAACATGGTTTTCATTGAGGATTCGGTTGAGGCGCCCGCGGAAGCCAAAGAGCTCTATGACAAAATGTTTGAACAGTATTTGCAGGAAGTCGGTTTTTCACGTGTCAGAACAAAATTCAGTAAATAATAAGTAAGGAGTGAATTTTTATGAAAAAAACTGTATTGATCACGATCCTTTGCCTTATCGTTGCGCTGACGGCTGTTTCACTCACCATGGTTTCTGCACAAGGAACACAGTATGTGGAGCTTGATATGGCTGACGGAAACATTCTCATAACGGAATATGATTTTTCCGTCGGCACGTCGGAATCCATACCTTATACCGGTAATTACCTCATAAAGTATACCGGCGGCGGGGACAATACCCTGAAGGTCCAGGGAGCCAAGTGCAAAATTATTTTTGATAACGTCAACATGAGTGTCCTGAAGCAGAGTGTGACTTTTGAAAAGAAGGCGGATGTTACTCTCATTCTTCGCGGAAATAACAGTGTTATTTTTTCGGACAATACCAAGGTCGGTACGGCGATAGCGGTAGGTGCCAATTCGAAGCTTACCATCGAATCGGAGAACGGTAACGATACGCTTGAGGTACACGGAGGAGCGTACGGAGCCGGAATAGGCTCAACCGTTGACTCATACGATGTGTCGGCACAGATCGTTATCAACGGAGGAATCATCACGGCGCAGAGTGGAAATTCAAACGCAAGTGAGGGCGCGGGTATCGGTGGCGCAAGGCAGTCCGGTGCACAGGTTACCATTAACGGCGGTGTTATAAACGCAACGGGTGTAAGAAATGCGCCGGGTATCGGAGCAGGACGTCAGTCACCCGACGGCTCCACGGTTACCATTAACGGCGGTCTCATAAACGCCAAGAGCAACTCAAACGGCGCCGGGATAGGCGGAGGCTACAAGAGTGCGTGCAGTACGGTAAGCATTAACGGCGGAGTCGTCAACGCAGTGTCGGGTAATGCGAAGATTCAAGGCATCGGAATCGGAGTGGATTACACCGAAACGACCGATATTTACATAAATGGCGGCTCGGTATATTCCGTTGCAAAGGATCAGACGACACCCGATGCGCTCAATGCAAAGAAGAGTGCGGAATCTTCCGCGGCTCTCAAGGTTTCCGCAGTCACGCTTGAATCGGCGTCAGATTATCTGTATGTCGATTCCGAGGCTTTCCTGCTCCCCGGCACGCACGCCGAAGGCTCCAATACGTATTATTTCTGGTTTGAGGAAGATACCTCTCACAAGTTGGCTTACGGGAATAAGGAAGCGACAGTGCAGGCGGGCAGTGATATAGCGTCCGACGGATGGTCGGTTGCACAACAGCCTGTTGAAAAGCCGGAAACGGATGCTCCGGAAACCGAGGATATTACCGTTATTCTTCCCTCCGAAATAACACTCCCGCCGGAGGAGAGCAGCGACGATACCGAGGCGCCGACAGACTCCGAAAAGCAGGATGAAACTGCCGGTACAGATGCCCCTGCACAGAGCGAAACCACCGCAAAAGCGAGTGAGACTTCAGACACCTCAACGGCAACTACCGGAAAGAAAAAAGGATGTAAATCCATGCTCGGAATTGCCGGTGTCACCGTCTTTACAGTTCTTGCGGCGAGCGGATTCTGCATAACAAAGAAAAAGCGTTCCTGAAAATAACGATTTTGAATACCAAACGGAGGATAAAATGAAAAAGCTGAAAATCACGGCAGTTGTGATGGTTGTCCTGATGATGCTTGCAATCTTTCCGGCATATGCCTCGGAATATACCGGCGAATTCGATTGGTCGCAGGGCAGGATTTCCATAAAGGCTTCAGGTACATATCATATCTATTCCACGGAAGAGACAACATCCAATGACATCAATGTAACAAACGCCGGAGAAGTAACCCTTGTTCTGGATAACGTAACGTCCGCCGGAGACACTTCGCGTATTATCATCACCAATTCCGACGTTACTGTTATGCTGGTGGGCACGAACAGCCTTTCCATCAGTGATTCAACCAAGGTCGGCGGCGCCATTGTGATCGACGGCACCTCGAAGCTGACGATCGACGGAGACGGAAGCCTTGAAGCCCAGGGAGGTGCTTACTGGGCGGCAATCGGGACAAAGGGAGATCTGCAGAATGACACTGCGGAAATAGTAATAAACGGCGGCACTATAAACGCAAAGGGCGGAAGCAACGCTGCGGCTATCGGAGCGGGACGCAAGACCGGTGTTAGTGTGACCGTCAACGGCGGAAATATTACCGCAACCGCTACTACCAACGGTGCGGGCATAGGTTGCGGAAGAGGCGCATATCTCGAAACGACCAACGGGTATAATTGCATGACCTATGTGACGATCAACGGGGGCATAGTTAATGCAACCGGAGGAGCAAACAGTGCCGGAATAGGCGGTTCTTTCAAGGCGATCGCGGATATAACGATAAACGGCGGTATTGTCAACGCATATACCCCGGTTCGCGGCGATAATATGACCGGTGTGTGCACATGGGGCATCAACACAGAAGATTACAAGGGTACTCTTTGCATTACCGGAGGCGCTGTATACAGCTATAACAACTATGATAAGAAGGCAGAAACACTCGACGCCAAGTACAGCCCCTCGGATACCGAAAGCCTTGTCAAGAGGAGCGTGACGCTTCCGGACGGGGCGGTCGGACCGTATAATTTGTCGGTGAACGGAATTTCGGAAGCATACGAGACGCTGAACGCTGACGGAAAGCTGAATCTTTATGTGAAGGCATCGGATGTGTTTACCGCTGTACTGCACGGTAGCGAAGAGCTTGTTGCCGATGTGAGCAGCACGGACATTGAAGCTTCGGATTGGAAGGCGTTTTCCTCCGACGCAGAATACATAGGATATCAGATGTCAACCGACGGCTCGGATGCAAGATTTGCAGCAGCCTTGGACAATATGGAGAACTACGGTAAAGTCGGATTCAGATTTTTCATAAGCGGAGATGTTACCGCTGTCATAGAGGGCTCCTCAACCAGTCTTTATGCCGGGTTGAACGAATGCGACGCGCAGGGCAAGGTGTTCAGCAGTGTTGTTGCCTCCGAATACGGGGCTGACGGACTGTATGCCGCAAAGGTTAAGAATCTTCCCCAAAACGGCACTTATAAGGTTACGGTTATGGCGTTTGCCGTAACGGTTTCGGAGGAGACGGTTTGGGCGCCTGTTTTCGAATATGATATCGCAGACGGCGTCATATCGCTCTGTAAGTAAGCGCGCTTGCCGTGCTCAGAATATCAAATAATGCAAACAAGGAAGGAAGCGGTTATATGAAAAAATATAATATTCCCCTTATCGAGTATGTCTGTATGGCTTCCTCGGATGTGATCACACTGTCGCCTCTGACTCTTATCGGCAGCGGTGACGCAGACATAGAGCTTGATTTTCCGAACGCTTGATTATCGGTTCATGGGGATCTGCGCTGCAGCGCAGATTCCCATTGAGATGGTTTGCCTGAAATTTCAATTGAATTGAAGTGATTCGAAAGGATTGAATTTAATTTGAAAGAGAGAAAAAAACATAAACAAATCTGCCTATGCAGAGGTACGCTGCGGAATGTCACCGTGAAATTTTCCGCATTGCTCCTTGCGTTGCTGTCGGTCCTGACATATTCTTCGTGCGGCGGCACTACTGAACCCGATAATACAACGATAACATCGGGGGAGACGATAACATCGGGGGAGACGACACAGTCCGGCGACACTGCGGGCGTAAGTGATGATATCGGAGAGGCAAAATATTACAATACGATTTTTAACAGCGACACCACGCACATCCTGCAATGTGCAAGTCCGTATCATGCGACAAATCAGAATACTCCGATAACGAAAAAAATGGTCGAGGCTGCCGTGACCGAGGCTTTGGATGCAGGAGCGGATTGCTATGTAATAACTCCCGGACACTGTTGGGTCCCGTGGTGGCCCTCGCAGTATCTGGCAGAGCACAGCAACTGGTTTTTTAACGAGCTTGGCGGAAAAAATGCAACAAACCAGTTCTGGAATTACATACATGTCAAGGGAAATGACCTCATTCAGCAACAGATAGACGTTTGCCGTGAGCGCAATACGGGCGTGTTTATCAATTACAGACTCAATGACGCCCATATGATAAACAAGACGACCAAGGATACTGCGGACATTGCGTTTTCGGCAGAGATATTTGTCGAGCATCCCGAATACAGAATCGGTGCAATGAGCGACGGCACTTCGGAGCAGGTCCTTGACTTCAGATTCCCGGAAGTGAGAGAGTATAAGCTCAAGCTCATAAGAGAGCTGATCGAAAATTATGATATCGACGGATTCGAGCTTGATTTTTGCAGACGCTTTGCGCTCTTCAATACCGATAAGACCACGGAAGAGGAAAGACTGAAAATAATGACGGACTTTGTAAAGGAAGTCAGAAGTATGCTCGACGAGGCTACCGCAAAGGACGGGAGATATCGTCACCTCAGTGTCCGTATACCCATATATGACGACATATACGGTAAGCTCGGTATAGATCTCGAGGAGTTTGAAAAAGCCGGAGTAACCATCTTCAATTTTACAAGCTCGTATTTTATGGATCAGAATTTCGATCTCGCTGCTCTTAAATCGAATATAAAGGATGCGTATGTGTACTGCGAGCTTAATTTTACCACCGCGGTTGCATATGACGAAGAAGGGCTCAGAATACACCGCCGCGCCACCGAAGAACAGTATTACACCACGGCGCTTATAGCTTACAATCAGGGAGCGGACGGCATTTCGTTCTTCAATTTCCAATACTACCGCGGAGACCGGCAGGGAGAAGGCGACGAGCCTTTGACGGAGCCGCCGTGGGAGGTTATCGAAAATGTCAAGGACCTTGCAGGCTTAAAGAGTCGGTCGCAGTATTATTATTTCGGACAGACGTGGAAGGATCCCATTACGGAGAGCTGGAAGCTTCCGAAAAACATGATACGTAATATCCGTTCCGATTTCAGTATGTACCTCGTTTCTCCCGAGGGCGGCTGGAGTACGGACGGAGTATTCAGGCTCCAGTCTCTTTCGTCACTTGAGGGACGTGTTTTTTCCGTGACTGTCAACGGTACCGTACTTGAATCAACGGAATATACCGGGGAAGCATACGAGAACGAATACACCCAGATGATCGGTTCCGAGGAAAATTATGCCTGCTTCACCGTCCCGAAGGAGCTGCTGAAAGAGGGCAAAAACACTATTTATGTCACTCTTGTCTCCGGCGCTTCGACAGAGCTGTGCTTTGTTGACCTGACTGTAAGGTAATTACGGCAATACCGTAGGACCGTGGGGGTCAGAGGCATCCGCGCCTTGGCATACATTTGCGCGCGGAAAATGTCGGGATATCAACATTCCGAACAAAAACATGAACGGAGGTTCTCATATGAAAAAGATAACGGCGCTGATACTTGCATTGCTTATGCTTTGTACAATATTCGCCTCGTGTCGTAAAAAGAAAGACGAGGATCCGGAGAAAACGGATTCAGGTTCCGAAGCGGCGTCAACGCAGGAGTATGACAGCTGGGGACGCAAAATGATCTATTCTCCTCTTGACGAGAATCTGAAATACAATAAAGAAACCGTGACATTCCTCGTGCGTGACGTTCCCGTATGTAAAGGTCAGTTTGAGAGCACCGAGGAATCAACCGACAGAATAAACGAAGCTGTTTTCAACAGAAACCTTTATGTGCAGGATCGCCTTAACATAAAACTTGAATTTGAATACGCGGAGCAGGGAGTCGGAAATTCCGAATACAACAACAGGATAGTACAGATGGTGATGAGCGGTCTGCACGATTATGACATTGCTTCCACCTTCGCATATTACAGCTCGGCGATGCTTTACAGCGGATACTATTACAATCTTCTTGAGGTCGGAAATCTGTACCTTGACCAACCGTACTGGAATCAGTCGTACATTAATGAGGCGGAGCTGTATAATCAGCTTTACCTTGCAGTCGGAGATATGTCGCTTACGGCAATACAGAATACCTTCTGTATTTTCTTCAACAGTACGCAGTTTGATAACCATTATAAGGGAGTCGATCTGTATGACGTGGTCAGAGAGGGAGAATGGACCGCGGAATACTTCAAAAAGCTTGTCAAGGATATTTACACCGACTCAAACACGAACGGCAGATTTGACGAGAAAGACAGCTACGGTCTGATCACTACTCTTCATTCTTTCAGCGTGGACGCCTTTTTTGCGGCGAATAATCTGAAAATATGCGAAAAGGATTCCGACGGAATTCCACAGCTCGTTCTGAATTCCGAGAAAACCGTAAAGGCATTCGAGGACACATACTCTCTGCTTTTCGAGACGCGCGGAGTATATGCGACGGCTGCCGATGACGAAGGAGTAAAGGCACCGAGAGAAGCGTTTGTTGCCGGACGTTCGCTGTTCTCTGTGGATATGCTGAGAACGGGGGCATATTATTCGCAGAATATGACTGATAAGTTCGGCGTTCTTCCGCTTTACAAGATGGATGACAGTCAGGCGGAATACAGTACGACCGTTCAGGATTCCTATGATGCCCTGGCGATCCTCGGAAATGTCGGAGATGAGCGTGCGGAAATGCTCGGTGCAGTGCTTGAGATAATGTGTTACAGGTCATATCTGACGGTAAGACCGGAATACTTCGAGACTGTGACAAAGAAAATGTACAGCAGCGGATACGATGACGCGGAAATGTATGACAAGATAATAGACACAGTGTATTTTGATTACGGAATGATAAATTCATATGCGATCAGCCGCCCGAATATCGGACACTTGTGGAGAACTCTTCTCATCAACGGAACCTATAATTTTGTCGGAGCGTATAACTCCAATGCCACCGTCTATTCCGACGGGCTTAAGGCATATATCAAATACTTCTCCGAAATCGGAGAATGATGAGAAATATCAAATCGGGGGAGATTAGCGTGAAAGATAAGTATATTTTGGTATTGGACCTCACCTGTTTCACGCCGAAATTCACATAAAATGGGACCCAACCCACTGTGCCTGCTAAGCAGGCACAGTGGATTTCATGAGATATTTGAGCCGCCGGTGGCGGCATGGAGATATTATTATGCCTATTCCTTTCAGAACTGTTTATAACAACGATTTCACCAATATCACTACCTGTGTCTCGCCCTATCATCCGCAGGCGGATATGCCGTTTTCCTCGGAGATGCTGGAACAAACGGTAAAAGAGGTCGCAGGCTTGGCGGACGCGCATTTTCTTCAGCTTGCGACCGGGCGTGTGCCGTGGTACAGAAGCAAGATCTATTCAATGGAGGAGCACAGGGATTGGTGGTGCCGCAGGTACGGAATAAGCCCCGATCACCCGATATTCACAACGGGCTATAACAGGTACATACTCGACGGGAACGACCCGCTTGAGGATTTTATCGTTTACTGCAAAAAGTACTCTCAGGCGGCGTTTGTCTCAATGCGGATGAACGACACCCACGGCCTTGAGTGGGTCGATACCCCCGGTAATACCGCTTTTTCAAACTGCATAAGCCGTTTTTATGCGGAACATCCCGAGTACAGGCTCAGTGACGGTAAGGGATGGTATGAAAGGGGACTGAACTGGATATTTGACGAGGTAAGGACATCATTACTCGAGCTTATTGACGAGCAGTGCGCCGGATATGACCTTGACGGATTTGAGCTGGATTTTCAGAGACATCCGCGATTCTTTGTGGAGGAAAAAACGACGAGCGGGCAGAGAAGTGAGATAATGATCGGCTTTATTAAGTCCGTCAGAGAGATCCTCGACAGGTACCCGAAAAACGGAAAAAGGATGTATCTTTCCGTAAGGATCCCGTGTTATCTTACGATGCTTGACGATTGCGGACTTGATGTTACACGTTTTGAGGAAGCCGGTGTTGACATGGCGGTGGTTTCGGATCACTATTTTTCATCGCTTGACACCGAATTTGCCGCGATTACCGAGCGGCTCGGAAATGTGGCGTCCTTCTGCGAAATGTGCCATACCACATATACCGGCAAGCCTGTCGGACTCAAGCCCGGGCAACCCAATTATGACAGCTTTACATTCCGACGTACAACGCCGGAGCAATACCGTACGATTGCCAATGCGGCATACCGTAACGGTGCCGCCGGGGTCACGTTTTTCAACTTTGCGTACTACCGCCGTCACGGCACCGAGGGCAGGGGACCGTTTTCGGAACCGCCCTTTGAGGTGATAGGGGAGTGCAGGGACCCGAAGCTTCTGGAGACGCTTCCGCAGGATTATCTGCTCACGCCGGGTTGGTCGTGCTGGGGAGGACCTGTTCAGAAGATCAGGAACAAAAATCTTCCGAGATTGCTGGAGTTGGGAAAGGAAGAATCCTTCCGTATTT
>JBJDZF010000271.1:0-3067 GCA_051867855.1 Eubacteriales bacterium | reverse complement strand
TCCAACTCAACAATTTGTGTCATTTCCTCGCAACTATAGTCACAGAAGTTGATCGTGAAAGGAACGCGGGAGCGCAGTCCTGGATTGGATTTGAAAAAGTCGTCCATTTCTTTCGGATAGCCCGCAAAAATCACCACCGTATCCTGTCGGTTGTTTTCTATCTCCTGCACAATCGTGTTGATCGCTTCATCACCGAAATCACTTCGTCGACCGTCTAAAAGAGAATAGGCCTCGTCAATGAACAGCAGTTTTCCTTTCACACTTTCTTAACTTTAACTGCAGTATGTCCGACATATTCACCAACCAAATCCGCTCCGCCGGATAGCCCTTCTCGTGAAAGTCGACAGGGATGCCGCGCCCGTCGTCCTCGACGGTTGCTGTTCTGTCTTTATTAAGGCTGACTGTTATGTAATTGCAGTATCCGGCAAGATGCTCGTCCACCGAGTTGTCAAAGATCTCGTACACAAGATGGTTGGAGTCCCTTTACGGACGTCGAACCGACATACATTCCGGGGCGCTTGCGGACGGGATCGAGCCCTTCTAATACTGATATGTTACTAGCGTTATATTCCATTTTATCTCTTACCTTGTATTTATACTGTTTAGTTTAATCATCTAACCAGTATTTCATCTTTTTTCTTGCCTCTTTATATCCTATTTGCCTACGAATCATGTTAAGTGCGAATTCGACCTTATGCCTTGTAATACCGTTTTTTTGTACTACCTCTTCTATGCTTGGCCATTCATCACACGAACATAAGTATTGAAGCACTCTTTCATCGTCCTTATCCATCCACGTGCCACATGCCATTTCAATAATCACTATAGTTTACCTCGCTGTATAAGATCTTGTCATCGATCTATTGTCTAATGTCCCGCTTTGAACCGGCGGTTATTCTCAATAAGCTCAATCAGAGATACCGGCTCAAACCCGTTAATATCGACGCCGGCGTTCAATACTCTTTATCTGTCACGAATAAGCGGTCAGAAATCGCTTGACGTGTCGTTATGAATGTGCCCGTGGATCATATACATATTCAGCTTGTGCCGCCAGGTCAGCAGCGGATAATGACACATCGTTACCCCATAGTTGTCCACCGAAGTTTCAAGCATCGTATCAATGCTGGCAAAACACCCTGATACGTCAAGCTTTGTCATCCAGCTTCCGTCGTGATTGCCGATATGTAAATCACTGATAATCTCCGCCTTTAATACAATTGATCAGCATACTCCCAATAATACTCCTGAAGAGTATCATCAAGGTAGCTTAAACCTTCTTCTTGAAGTTCATCGGGAGTTCCGAAAAATGCCTCTGCAATCGCACCAGCCATCGCTGCCTGAGTATCGGCGTCTCCGCCGAGCGATACGGCGTTACGAATGGCGTCCTCATAATCTTCGGCCTCCAAGAAGCATTCAATTGCCTGAGGAACACTTTCCTGGCATGTGACGTCAAAGCTGTACCCCTCTCTGATTTCATTAAGGGTAAAGTCAAGATCGTAGTATTTACTTTCTATATACTGCTTGATCTCATCCTTGCTCGAACCGGTTCTGGAAAAAAATATTGCTGCTGCAACCGTCTGGGCGCCTTTGACGCCTTCCGTGTGATTGTGCGTTACTTCAGCGCTCCATCTTGCAAGCCGTTCCACGTCTTCGAGTGTGTCAACAGCATAAGCGGTTGGTGAAACGCGCATGGCGGATCCATTCCCGAAACTGTTATACGCTTGCATAGGATCACTCATCAGCCAACGATAAAACATCCCGCCGTAACCGGCTCCACGATAGAGTCTCCCGAGTTCTCTCATTTTCTCAACGAGTTTCCTTTTAAACTCGTCTTCATCGTAACAGTCTGCTTCGACGCATGCGCAACCGACAACAATCGTCATAATGCTGTCGTCAGTCGGTCTGCAATGCGGTGAAAACAGCATAAAATCTTTTGTTTTATCCGATTCAAACTCGTACGGTGAACCGACTATATCTTCAATAATTGCACCCAACATATAAATGTCCTCCTCTTATTTTAGAATTAAAACTGTAATAACCGCTGTTTTTCGCAACAAGAGATAAGAAAGCGAGGCACACCGATAACTATACGGTTTGAACGGTGAGTCTCGCTATCATCATTTGCGTTAGAGAATCTGATATGACCAAGTCAGTTTGACCATAAAGACCGAATGACTCGATTGATTTCAACATCATCCATATCTACGAAATCTTTATATTTCCCGTTATGACTGTATCCTTCAACCAAACGAATCCCCATATCCTCGGCACGTTGCCTAAGATAATTCGAAAAATCCGAATTGTCAAGAGCCGTTGCTACAAGGACTTTTTTGGCGTATTTTCCGCCGAAACGTGTTGCCACAGCGTTGAGCTTATAGAGTTCATCTTTATCTATATAGCCATTTTTACAGGATACAAACACGGGGATCATTCCGTGCATCATCAAAACATCAATCTCGTTTTCGGTATCGTAATCTTCCTGATCCAGGTGTAAATTTCCGTCCCAATCGATGAACACGCCGTTCATAACGTCATTATATGTAAAGCTTCCGTCCTTCTCATGCGACTCAAGCGCGGCAAGAAACACCTTCATCTCTAGAACTTGTCCGGCAACTGTCAAACAGTATTTTACCTGCTCGTTTTTATATGTAATGGAAAACACATCGTCGTTAATAGAATACTCTTTCAATAACCCGGCATTATATAAACCATCCATAATTCGCCGGATTACTACGTAAGTTCCGCCATTACGTTTAACTGCATCTTTAAGATAATCCGTCGGGACACTAACTTTCAAATCGTCCGTGTAACCGTTCAGCCTTTCAGCAACTTCAAAAACACAAATTTGTGTATTCCAAAGGCGGGCATCCTGACGGCAAATATCCCACATTGAGTCAATATCTTTTTTGAAATCGGCGCACATATTCCATCTGAATGTTTTATCATCTTGGTTTTCATCATAGACGATATCGCCGCCGTATATCCTGATATTCTCTTCAATGGAAAGCATTGGACCATTTTCTGTCATTATTGTTTGTCCATCTTGATCGCCATCAATAATTGTATT
>JBJDZF010000270.1:0-3068 GCA_051867855.1 Eubacteriales bacterium | reverse complement strand
TCTCTTGAAAAGTTTCCCCCGCATAATACGATGATACCATTGCTTTTGCGGGGAGAAAACTTCTTGAAAGAAGCTTTTCTCCCCGCGCCCCACTTTCAAGAACTTCAGACATGGATTAATTGTAATAGATTTGAAAGCTTTTGAAAGGGGTGCTGGGGAAACCTTTTCTCTTGAAAAGTTTCCCCCGCATAATACTACAATAATATATTATTCCGCATCAGAAGGTGCTTGGGTGGTTGACTCGGCTTTCTTTTCAGTGGAATACTTGGAGTTCGCAGACATATAGGCGGTTATTTCTTCACCGTTTTTATTTTTTGCCTTTATGCGGTACCAAACTCCGTCCTTGCTGATACCTGTGACGGTGATCTCGTCTCCGGTTTTAAACGTGAACAGGACATCGCCCGTCAAATCCGTAAATGATCTGGCATTAAGGGTCATATCTTGCCCGTTGTTCGGATCTTTATTGATAACAACCGTTTTGCTGATATCGTCGAATACAACAAAATCCTGTTTTGTTGTAAGGTATTTTGTATATACATACATTATTTCGCCGTCAATCTGCAAGCCACTCCATGTCTCATTGTATTTGACTCTGGTGTAAGTCTTCCCATCACCGAAAGCGAGGGAACCTACAGACGCGTAGGATGTTCCGGGACCTTTACGCAGATTTACCGCATTGCAGTTTTTAACATAGACCTGTTCATTTACGTCTGTAAAGGTATAGGTAACATTACCGCTTGAATCGCCGGTAGCGGTACCTGTACCGCTGTCGGTTGTCTGTTTTGTGCCGTTGTTAAGCCCGCCAACTTCGTCGTCATCAAGTAAATTATTGTTGTTTGTTTGGTTTTTCTTGCACGCCGCCATTACGGTAGCAGCGGACAAAAGCGCGAGAACGAGAGCCAGAAATTTTTTCATTTTTTAGAATCTCCTTTGTTTTTTACATATTTTTCATTACAGGTTCCAAGGCAACACCCGTGTGCCCCATTTTCGGTACTGCCTTTATTTCAAAGCGGCAGCTCTGCCGCTGTACGCCATTTGTTTGGTAGATAGCATACGAAAAATGCAAGTACGGTGATGTCGGATCAAAAAAGAATAAAACTGTTTAATTTGCGAAGCCTCAACCCCCGATACCGCGCACCGGCGCAGTATAAAAGGGCTCGGAAATATACCGTGTTTTTTTTGACTGTCCCTCCCTTATGATTATTTATTTTCAGACTGTATGAGCCTCTTCACGGAATCCACAGCGACCTTTACTGCAAGAGTCGTGTCATGCGTCTCATTTGCGTCGGTATCGAGTCCGGCGGAAAACCGTTCCTGATTCCACACGCACATAAAGACTGCGCCGCATCTCACGCCGAGTGTTGCCCCAACCGTGAACAGAGCCGCCGCCTCCATCTCGCTTGCGAGCACCCCAAGGCGCTTCCAAGCCTCCCATTTCGCACACAATTCACCCTCTGTGGGCATACGGTGCGGGGAATGCTGACCGTAAAACGAATCCTTGCTTTGCACCACTCCTGTGTGATACGGAAGACCGGATTCCTTTGCGGACGAGATGAGAGATATCAGAACCTCTGTGTCGGGAACTGCGGGAAACTCGGGCGGAGCGTACTCACGAGATGTTCCGTCCTGGCGGACAGCGCCCGAAGCTATAACTATATCTCCCGATCTTACGTCGAGTGAAATTCCTCCGCACGTACCGACTCTTATAAAGGTGTCCGCGCCGCACGCCGCAAGCTCCTCAACCGCGATCGCCGTGGACGGTCCGCCGATTCCGGTTGAACAAACCGTAACCGTCTCTCCGAGGAGAGTGCCGTTCCAGATGTTATATTCACGGTTTTGAGAGACAAATACGGGATTGTCGAGAAAACCCGCTATAAGCTCACATCTTCCGGGGTCACCGGGCAGAAGGCAGTATTTCCCTGCCTGCGACGGATATATCCCGATGTGATATTGCTTTTGGTCTGTGTGAAGCATTAAACAAATCACTCCGATAGAAATTTCGATATGTATATGCTCCGAGAGCGGTCTGCCGTGGCTCAAACGCCGCAATCAGTTAAATGTAATTTTGTATGTTACCGTTTTCGCCGACCCGGGGACTATCCTGAACATATCGGATTTCTTTGCCAGGTCGTCTGTTGTTCCGTCATACGATGGCAGTCCGTACCAAGGCTCGATGCAAAGGAACGGCGCGTCGCTGCGTGTAGTGTGCCAAAGACCGAGGTACGGCATATCGCCGTATTCGAGAGTCACCGAACGCTTGTCTGAATCCGACATGAGCGTAACGGAGCTTGCCGCATGGCTCATAAATATCGCGTCGTTGTCGAAAAGCCTGTGAGAAAGCCTTATCGTCCTGCCGTCCTCGAGCGTGAGAGCCTCACGTCTCCCGGTATCAAAGCAGGTATCGGAAAGTACAAGTCTGTCAGGACTGCACTCTTCCGAAAAACGCAGATAATAATCCTCGAATTTTCCTCCCGGAGTGAGCGGTACGTTAAAGCCCGGATGTGCTCCGAAAGCGGCGGGCAATACCTGTGTATCCGACGGATTTGATATCACAGCGCTTGAGGTAAGCGTTGCTTTGTCAAGTGTGTATGTTATATCAAGTATGAAATCAAAAGGATAGACCTTCTTGGTCTGCTCATCGGAGCGCAGGCGCAATGTTACAGAGCAGTCGGAAATATCCGTTGCCTCGAATTTCGAGTGCCTTGCAAAGCCGTGAATTTCCATTTCATATTTCTTTTCGGCATATGTGTAATAACCACCGTAAATTCTGCCGCATACAGGAAAGAGAACGGGCGCACTGCTTGCCCAGTATTCTTCATTCCTCTGCCATATGTATTCACAGCCCGAGTGCTTATGGACTGCCGAAATGAGCTCGGCGCCGACGTCCGATATACTTACCTTCAGAGTGCTGTTCTCAAGTATGTATACCACAATTATTACCTCTCAAGGAAAATTTATTCATTTTTCAAGCGGGCGCAGGACGCCCACCGTTCACAAGTGTCTCTTCCGTTTCATTATACCATGAAGCAAAAATGCTTGCTTGCAAGGGCATTTTTGCGAAGCCGTCA